>JAYEPE010000208.1:0-12570 GCA_034723735.1 Campylobacterota bacterium
TTGTTGCAACGAGTGCAAATCGTGCAGATGAGCCTATCTATCGTAGTTTTGAGCAGATACGTGATAATTTGTCCGAGGTAGTCGATGCCATTTTAGATGTTAATCGTGATATTGTTAACGCCATTGATGATTCGGTTGTTCAGGTGGTAGCAGGACATCTTCAAATCATGCGTTTAGGTCGGGGATATGCCCCCTTAAGCATGGTATTGCCTTTTCAAACACCTAAGAAAATCTTAGCACTTGGAGCGCAACAAAAAAGTGCTATTGGACTTGCTTTTGATGATAATCTTATTCTCTCACCACATATCGGTGATCTCTCTTCACTCGAAGCTTTTGAATATTTTGAGCGAACTATCGAGACTTTTAAAGATTTTTATGATTTTAAACCTGATTTGATTGTTTGTGACAAACATCCCGATTATATGAGCACTGCTTGGGCAAAAGAGCAAAATCTTCAAGTCATAGAGGTACAGCACCATTATGCTCATGTCTTGGCGTGTATGTTAGAGCATCATCTTGATGAAAAAGTTTTAGCATTCTCCTTTGATGGTACGGGTTATGGAGATGATAGAACGGTCTGGGGTGGAGAGGTGATGCTTTGTGATTATCAGAAGTATGAACGTATTGGACATCTGGCTCCTTTTCGCCTTATCGGAGGTGATAAAGCCGTTAAAGAACCACGACGTATAGCGCTTGGTATTTTATTTGAGTGTTATGGAAAAGAGATTATAGATGAGTGCCGATTACCCCTGCTATCAGAATTTACTTCTCAAGAGGTAGATTTACTCTATCAAGCATGGCAAAAAGGGCTAAATAGCCCTCACGCCTCATCTATGGGACGACTTTTTGACGCAGTAGCCTCACTCTTGGGTCTCTTACATGTAAGTCTTTATGAAGCCCAAAGTGGACTCTTGATTGAATCTCTTTGTCATGATGAACAGGCAAAAGCATTTCAATATGATATTGATGAGGGAATAATTGATGTAAGCCCAATGATGCGTCAAATTGTGAGCCTTATTATAAAAGAGCAAGATGAAGATATTGCCGATAGGTTTATAAATACCTTAGTAGCTATCATGGATGACTTTACATGTAAGTACCCTGAGCTTCCTCTAGTATTTAGTGGCGGTGTCTTTCAAAATAAAACCTTACTCTCACGAACACTTAAACATTTTAAAGCTAAAGGCCGTCGCTGTTATGTTCAAGAAAAAACTCCTATTAATGATGGCTCAATTGCTTTAGGACAGTTGGCTTATGTCTTAAATAAATATACTTAAAAAGTGTTACATAAAATATAGCGATAAGTAGAAAAAGAGTAAAATTTAATCTATAAGTCTTAAAAAAGTGTCTATTATAAAGTAATATAAGCTATTATGTGGTTAGTTTATTAGAAAGTTCATAAAATGATTCGTATTTTAATTATTCAAGATATTAAAACACAAGCTAGTTCTTTACATGAAGCATTAGAACGATTTTCTGATATAGAAATTACTATTGTTGATAATGAAAATGAAGCATTGCAATTATTTAAAAAACAGTATTTTGAACTGCTTTTTTTAGATATTAGCTTTAATGTAGCTGATATTGTTACATCTTTTAAAAATTACAATCTTGAAACAGTGATTATTGCATTTAATGTAGAGTGTGAAGAAGAAAAATCAATAGAAGATATTTTTGCTTTTGGTATTAAAGATTGTATTGGTAAATTACAAAAAACTGATCTTATAAGTTTACATATTCAAAGCTATTTTGATCTTATTTCACTCAAAAAACAGCGTCTATTTCATGTTGAAGCTATTAATCTATTTGATAAAGAAATTTATCAGCGTATGATTATATTTAAACTTAATTCTCATAATGCACGAGTTGAATTTTGGGATTATTTTATGGATGATTATTTTACAAAATATGAATATATGCAAGAGTCTATAGGGGCTTTATATGCTCTTTCAAGTTGGATATATTTAAATCATCATGAATGTGAAATTGTTAAAGAGACAAGTGAAAACAGACTCTATCTGACACTACAACCTATTGATTCTCTTCATCACCGTGTTATTGAAAATACTTTAAAAAAGCATGATGAAAATGTTACATATCTTATTCAAAATAATAAACTCTCATTAAAGCTTACATGTAACGACGTGAAAAGTGAAACAAAAAAGATACAAGAGACACTTGAAGTTGATGATGAAACTAAAAGTATTTTAGGTAAAACACACTTTGATAAACTAAGTGCTACTGAATTTATAGCAACAACACCAATCTCTTATGAAGAAAAAATAGATCTTTTGCTTCAAGTTGAAGACCATATTGATTCGGCATTAATTACATTTGAGGAAAATCCAACAACACAAACAACCCATCTTGTTGCTAATGAATTTTTAGAATATATAGAGGTTATTAAGCTTTTTCTTGAATTTGATCATATTGTTTTTGCTATCGCTACATTGGCCAAGGCTATTCAAGAGGTCACTCAAGAGCAACTTACTCCTAAAGAAGTTAAGAAATTTACAACTTTAACCCTGCATTTAGTACATGATATTAGCTTATGGCGGGAAAATATATTTATTAAACAAGAGGCGAATGATGTACATTATCTTGATTCATCACTTTTAAGCTCATGTTTACAAATTGAAGCAATTTTTGCTGATAAAAAAATTGAAGAAGAGGAAGATGATTTTGAACTATTCTAAATTGACACTCCACGACACCACATTTATATATAATTTTCAAAAGGAGTTTTATTTTGCCTAAAAAAATAATATTGGTAGATGATTCTAAAACAATTTTAGCAACAGCTGAGATGGCATTAGAGGATATGGTTGCAGATGGAACGATTGTTCTAGCAACGTATCTTAACCCTGCTGAGTTACGTGATGCATTGGTGGGTGGTAGTGAAGACTTTGATCTGCTTATTAGTGATATTAATATGCCGCAGTTAAATGGTCTTGATCTTGCAACAGAGCTTAAAGCTCACGATAATTTTAAAAATAAACCTATTTTGATTTTAACAACTGAGAGTTCAGCAGAGATGAAAGCAAAAGGTAAAGAGATAGGAGTTACGGGCTGGCTCGTAAAACCCTTTAGTGATGAAAAACTTGTAAAAGCTATGAAAATGGTGTTAGGAATTTAAGTTATGGATAAGAGTAAAGAAAAAAAAAGGCTTAATGTAGCAAATAGGTATTTAACCTTTTTTGTTGATGATGAGCAGTACGGAATTGATATATCAAAGATAAAAGAGATTATTGCGCCGATTAATATTACCCACATTCCAAAGACTCCAGACTTTGTTAAGGGTGTTATTAATTTAAGAGGCTCTATTATTCCTGTGGTTGATATTCGTCTAAAATTTGGCATGGATGAGCGAGAAATGGATATGAATACGGCAATAATTATCTATGAAGTGGATAAAGTCTCTATTGGTTTCATAGTAGATCAAGTTGAAGATGTTCTCTCATTAGATAAAAATCACATTTCAGATGCACCACATTTTGGAAGTACTATAGATACTTCTTTTATTGAAAATGTAGCAGAAGTGGATAATGATGTCATTATGCTCTTAAACCTTGAGAAGATATTTGAGGCTGAAGAGTTGCTTGATATTAGTAAGTTAGAGCGTGAAGATAAAAATACAAAAGAGGTAGAGTAATGAAAATGACAATTAAAAAACAGCTGGTTATAGCACTGCTTTTGGTGGGAATCATTCCATTTATGGTGATGGGAATCACTTCATATATGAAATCTGAGGCGGCATTGGATGCGGAAGTTCATGCCAAGATGGATATGGCACGTGCTCTTAAAAAAGCACAACTAGAAAATTATGTCGGTTTTGTTGATGGTGCTATTGGAATGCTGGGACACAGTGCTGATGTTAATAATATGTTTGATGCCTTAGTTAAACTGCATAACGAGCATAATGTTGGAGGCAATGAGCCTTTCCATATTACTGAGAGTCCTGATATTTTAGAAGTTTATAAGCATTATGATGCCTATTTTCAGAAATTTCTTGACAAATATAGTCTATACGATCTTTTTATTATCTGTAAACCTCACGGTCATGTTATGTATTCTGCTGCAAAAGAGTCAGATTTGGGGGCAAATCTAAAGGTAGGTAGTCTTCGTGATTCTGGCTTGGCAGAAGCTTGGAAAGGTGCTGTTTCTCAGCGTAAAACTGTTTTTGTAGATATGCGCCCTTATGCTCCAAGCAATGATGAACCAGCAATGTTTATGGGAACACCAATTACCAATGAGAGTGGTGAACTTAAAGGGGTTGTTGCGGTTCAGCTTAGCGAAAAAGTTATTAATAAAATTATGCAAACACGTGATGGTATGGGTGAATCAGGAGAGACTTACCTTGTAGGAGAAGATAAACTTATGCGTAGTGATAGTTACTTGGATCCAGTCAATCATAATATTAAAGCTTCATTTAAAAATCCATCACAAGGTTCTGTTAATACTGAAGCAGTAAGTGCTGCATTTGCAGGCAAAACAGAGACAAAAATTATTATTGATTATAATGGTAACCCTGTACTCTCATCATATACATTAGTAGATTTCTTTGGTGTTCATTGGGCACTTTTAGCAGAGATTGATGAGTCTGAAGTATTTGGACCACTGTATGAGTTACGTAACAATGCTCTTATAATGGGAGCTATTTTCTTAGTCCTTATTATTGCTTTGGCACTCTTTTTAGGACGCTTTATCTCTAAGCCTATTATTACAGCTGTTGTATCAATTATGGAGTCTAACGATCAGGTAGTGAGTGCTTCAACAGAGATTGCCGATTCTGCTACAGGTTTAGCTGAAGGGGCGAGTGAACAAGCTAGTAGTGTTGAGCAGGTCAGTGCTACAGTGGAAGAGTCAACTGCAATTAATACTCAAAATTCAAGCAACTCTCGTGAAGCTGACATTTTAGCAAAAGATGCAAAATCATCAGCCGAAGATGGTGCTCAAAAAGGTGAAGAGCTTATCAGTGCTATGGATGAGATTAACAGTTCAAGTGAACGAATCTCTAAAATTATTAAAACTATTGATGAGATTGCATCTCAAACAAAACTTCTTGCACTCAATGCAGCAGTCGAAGCAGCGCGCGCTGGTGAGCATGGTCTTGGTTTTGCTGTGGTTGCTGATGAAGTCAAGAGTCTAGCGCAACGCTCTTCGGATGCATCAACAGAGACAGCAGCTATTATTGAAGAGTCAATTGCTCAGACTAAAAAAGGTTCTGAGATTTCACAAATGACATCGCAGGCATTTCAAGATATTTTAGAACGTATCAATAAAACATCTAATCTTATAGGTGAAATCTCTATCTCTGCTAAAGAGCAGAGTGAAGGAATGAATCAGATTGCTACGGCTATGGGTGAGATTGATCAAGTCACTCAACAAAATGCAGCAACAAGTGAAGAAGCAGCCGCAGCAGCTGAAGAGCTTAATGCGCAAGCAGTATCAATGAAAGAGACTGTTAATATTATTGCTGCAATGGTAGGAGAAGCAACATCTCAAGTGAGTGCACCTTCACACTCTATGAAACAGACCCGTCGAGCAGCACGTCCAAAAAGAGCAGCTCCGACAGCTTCAAAAAGTGCAGAAGATGTTTTTCCTCTAGATGCAGAGGATCTTAAGGAGTTCTAAATGACCATTGATGGAGATACTCTTGAAATTGAGCTTGATATGGACATTAATGATGTCTTAGAGCTTAAAAACTTTGTAGCTGATAGGCTTGAATATATAGAAGCTATCAGTATTGTAGGAGAAGCAGATGATTTTGCTTCCTCCTCGCTGTTGCAACTGCTTTATAGTATTAAAAAATCAAAACCATCTATAGTTATTGATGCTATTGATGATGATTTAAAACTTGAAACATATGGTCTAATACATTGGGTAAATCATGACTAAAGAGCAGATAAAAGATATTTTTATTGAAGAAGCAACAGAGATTATTGAAAAACTTGATGTTGATATTATTAATTTTGAAGAAAACCCTGAAGATAAAGATCTCTTAAGTGAACTATTTCGTGGGGTGCATACCTTAAAAGGAAGTGCTAACTCTTTTGGCTTTACAAGACTTGGAGAGTTTGTTCACCATTTTGAAGATGTTCTTGATCATTATCGTAATACAGATGATATTGTTAATGCAGATAATATTGATCTTTTTTTAATGGCAGTGGATATTATTAAAGATGTTATGTGGCGTGAAGTTGATGGCAATGAAGGTTTACCAGATAACTATAATGAGACCTTAGAGGGTATTAAAGCAGTATTAGCACATAAAAATAGTAATGATCAAGAGAGTTCACTTCCTGACCTTGCTTCAGAATTTTCAGATTTAGAAAAAGAGATAGTTATTACAGATAAAAGTTGTTTTAGTGATGATGATATTGAGCGATTTCAGCAACAGCTTCATGATAGTGAAGAACTTTATCATATTGCACTAACACTTGATGATGATATCTATTTTCGTGGCTTTGACCATGCAAAATTATTTAAACTTCTCAGTGAAGAGGGAAAAATTTTAGAATCTTGGTGGGATATGAAAGATATTCCTGCTCTTGACTCTTTTGATCCAGAACGGTGTAGTATTAAACGTGTTGATCTCTTTTTGATTTCAGATAAAGATGCTTCAGATATAGAAGAGTTATTTGAATATATAGATGAACATGAGTATAGTTTTCAGCATCTAGAAAAAGAGCCATCAGCCCCAAAATCTGAGCCAAAACCACTTAAAGATGAAGATATTAAATTTGGGCGTCGAGAAGAAGATAAATCTGGACGTCGTCAAGAAGATAGAGGCAAGAATAAAAAAGCAGTTGGACGCCGAAAAAGTGATATGCGCTCCTTTGTCAAAATTGATACAAATAAACTTGATGAACTCTTTGATTCTGTAGGTGAATTAGTGATTGCACAAAATTTTATTGCAGAGAGTGAAGAGATTAAAAATATTAAAAATGAGGGGGTAAATAAGACGATGAATGTCCTCTCGAAAATTACTCGCCTCATTCAAAATCGTGTTATGTCTTTAAGAATGGTCGCAGTAAATGATACCTTTGAGAAGATGAAGCGTGTTGCTCGTGATGCCTCTAAAAAAGTTAATAAAGAGATCTCTTTGGAGATTGAAGGTGCAGAAACTGAGATTGATAAGACTATGGTTGATGCACTTTCAGATCCATTAATTCATATTATGCGTAATGCTATTGATCATGGTCTTGAAGACAGTGCAGAAGATCGTATTGCTATAAATAAGACTGAGGTAGGAGTTATCACTCTTAGAGCATTTCATCGTGGTGGCAATATTGCTATTGAGGTTTCTGATGATGGTCGAGGTATTAATCGTGATAAAGTTTTTTCAAAAGCGGTAGAGCGTGGACTTATTGGTGAAGATGAAGAGCTTTCTGATGCACAGGTATTTGCCTTAGTGATGCAAGCAGGTTTTTCTACAGCCGAAGTTATAAGTGATATTTCAGGACGTGGAGTAGGGCTTGATGTGGTACGTACGTCTATTGAAAAACTCCATGGACGGGTTGAAATCGCTTCTGAAGTGGGAAAAGGTTCAACTTTTACCATTCTTTTACCACTAACATTAGCCATTATTGATGGCATGGTAGTTAAAAGTGCCCATGATACCTTTATTATCCCTACTTTATCTGTGGTAGAGTCTTTTATACCATCAAAAGAGATTGTTCACTCTATAAAACGTCAAGGAGAGTTTGTTGATCTTAGAGGAGAGATGATTCCAATTGTGAGACTCAATCATGTTCTTGAGATAAGTGATGATAAACCTCAAATATGGGAATCAACTTTGATGTGTGTAGAGAGTGAAAAGAGCAAGTACGCAATATTAGTTGATGATCTTATCGGTCGTCAGCAAGTCGTTATTAAATCACTCGGTCCAACACTTTCACGTATCAGAGAGCTCTCTGGGAGTGCTATTATGGGAAGTGGTGAGATTGCACTGATTTTAAATGTTGAAGAGTTGTTAATTCAAGATGACGAACACTCATGAGAATGAACTCTCTGTTGTAGAGTTTAAAAAATTTCAAAAATTGATTTATGATGAGATTGGTATTTCACTTGCTGAGCATAAGCGCACCTTAGTACAGTCACGCTTGAGAAAATGGTTAGCAGAATTTAACTTAGCAAACTATAGTGCACTCTATGAAAAAATTGCCAGTGATAGGAGCGGGCAGATGCTTATGATGCTGGTCAATGCTATCACAACGAATGTCACCTCTTTTTTTCGAGAAGAGAATCAGTGGATATACCTGCAAGGACATATGTCTGAGATTTTTGATTTGAGAGCAAAACGTATTCGTATCTGGTCAGCGGCGTGTTCGAGCGGGCAAGAGCCTTATAGTATTATTATGTTTTTAAAAGAGCACCTTAAAGACTTTAATCAGTGGGATATTAAAATTTTAGCAACAGATATCTCTGAAGAGATTTTGAATAAAGCGATGAAGGGAATTTATACGCAAAAAGATGTAGAAAATATGCCCCGTAATATTTTACAGAAAAACTTTACACTGCAAGAGAGGCAAGGGGTTAAGGTCTATAGTATTAAAGATACATTAAAACAATATATTACCTTTCGCTCTTTTAATCTTGTAACTGGTAATTATACGATATTTAAAAATCATTTTGATCTGATTTTTTGTCGGAATGTTATGATCTATTTTGACCGTCAAACACAAAATAAGCTTCTTGGTGAGTTTGCTAAATTACTTCAAAAGGATTCAAGACTTTTTATTGGGCATTCTGAGTCTATTCAAAAAAAAGGTATGATGTATAAATTAACTGCACCATCAATCTATCAACTAAATTAAGGAGAGTGTATGGAAATTTCTCAAACTACAGATAGTGAATTACTTCAAGAGATTTCTCGTCGTTTTGAGGAGAAAAAAGCATCAATAGCTGAGATGGAGTTTATGACAAAAAAGCTTCTTGAACTCAATGAAAGCAATCAAGAAGCACAAGAGGTAAAAAGCAAATTTTTGTCATTAATTAAAAATGAGTTTAATAATCCTATGTCCTCTTTATTGAATATTGTCAATATGATGGTCAAAAAAGCTAATGATCCTAAGATGCTTAATCTCTCTGGCATGATGAAAATGGAACTTCTTAAACTTGATTTTAGTCTTAAAAATATTTTTTCTGCCTCAGAGATTGAGGCAGGTGAGATAGCTAATGACTATTCAGTTGTTGAAATTAAAGATATTTTAGATGAAGTGATAGACTATTTTACGTATCTAATTGAAGATAAATCACTACAAGTAAAATATACATGTAATTGTGATAAAAAGATTATTAGTGACTCTCAAAAGCTTGATATTATTTTACTTAACCTAGTTTCTAATGCGTGTGAATACTCTTATGATAATTCAGAGATTAGTGTTACTCTTGATTGCGATGAAGTTAACTATAGCATTATTGTTGAAGACTCTGGCGAAGGGGTATCGCATGATCATGCCAAAGATATCTATAACCGTTTTTCGCATTTTGAATCTGGAAAAACACGACGTACTGCCGGTTTAGGTTTAGGACTTAGTGTCACTCGAGGTCTAGTAGAGGCATTAGAGGGCTCTATTGATAATATTACTAAAGATGCTAAAACACTTTTTACGGTAACTATTCCCTTGATCAATGAAGAGCAGGTTGATGTCTCACAAGGCATTGGCGCTAATGAGTTTATGTTTGATGATTCTGATGGGATGGTTGAGTTTTAAGTATGTATGTACGTAAATTTATTCATGTTGGAGAAATCCATATTGGTGCGAGACCTACTGAGATTAGTACAATTTTAGGTTCTTGTATCGCAGTATGCCTTTATGATAATATACAACGTGTAGGCGGAATGAATCATTATCTTGTTCCACTATGGAATGAAAATGGATTACAAACACCAAAATTTGGTAATATCTCTATTCCTAGATTGATTGAGAGCATGGTTAATGTTGGTTGCGATGTTCACAATATAGAAGCGAAAGTCTTTGGTGGCGGTAATGTAATAGATATTTCAAGCCATGATATGATGATTGGACGTAAAAATATTTTAGTAGCTAAAGAGATTTTAAGAGAATATGGTATCCCAATTGTGGCACAGGATGTTGGCGGGGATAAAGGAAGACGGATTATGATGCGAAGTGATACGGGAAAAATATTTTTAAAATATACGCAAAAAAGTGAATAAAGATGGGCATTAAAGTTCTTATCGTTGATGATAGTGCTACTGCTAGAGCAATATTGACTGAAATCCTTGAGAGCGACTCTGAGATCAGCTCTATCGATACGGCTCCTGATGCTTATATAGCTCGTGATAAGATAGTAAAAAACCGTCCTGATGTTGTCTGTTTGGATGTAGAAATGCCTCGAATGGATGGTATCACTTTTTTAAGAAAGATGATGCAACATATGCCAATTCCTGTTGTTATGGTTTCATCTTTGACACAAAGAGGGGCACAGACAACACTTGATGCACTAGAAGCGGGCGCGGTAGATTTTATAGGAAAACCACACTCTAATATTTATGAAAACTCTGATAAAATCCGTCAAGAGCTTTTAGAAAAAGTGAAAAATGCTGCCTATGCGCGGGTATATAAACATAGTGAAAAGGCAGTGCTTAAACATCTCAATTTTAGTGGTGCCCTTTCAGAGACAACACAAAAACTTATTGCTATTGGCTCTTCAACAGGTGGTGTTGAGGCTCTAAAGCTTTTTCTGACACAGTTTCCACACAATACACCTGGTATGCTTATTGTTCAGCATATGCCAGCTGACTTTACTAAGCAGTTTGCCGAGCGCCTTAATAGTATTTGTGAAATGGATGTGAAAGAGGCACAAAATGGTGATACTGTCACTATTGGTCAAGTCCTCATTGCACCAGGAAATTTACATATGGTGCTCAGACGTTCAGGGCATCGCTACTATGTTCAACTTGGTGGGGGTGATAAGGTGTCGGGTCATCGTCCTTCAGTGGATGTAATGTTTAACTCCGTTGCCAAAAATGCAGGCTCTAATGCTATGGGTGTTATTTTAACTGGAATGGGTTCAGATGGCGCGAAAGGACTGCTTAATATGCGTAAATCAGGTGCAATGACATTTGGACAAGATGAAAAAAGCTCTATAGTCTATGGTATGCCAAAAATAGCGTATAAACTTGGTGGTGTTGTGAAGCAGGACTCTCTTGAAAAACTTCCTGAAGATATATTGCAGCACTTTGAGAAAGAGTTAGTATGAAAAATGTTTTAATTGTTGATGATAGTAAGTTTATTCGAAGTATTGTAAAAGAAGAGATTTCTCGTGTGATTGATGCTAATATTATTATGGCATCATCATATAAAGAGACGAAACAGATACTACAGGAGAATTTTTTTCATGTAGCAGTATTGGATCTTCATCTACCTGATGCAGATAATGGTGAGATTGTTGATTTGGTAGTGCAAAATGGTATCGCTTCTGTTGTACTAACTGGTGGAATTAATGCTACTACAAAAAATATTATTTTACAAAAGGATATTATTGAATATGTCACTAAAAGTGATCCAGAAAATATCAGATATGTTGCTTCAATTATAAAACGAATTCTCAACAATTATGATACTACAGTCTTAATCGTTGATGATTCAAGATCTTCAAGAGAACTCCTAAAAAGTTATCTTGATAATCTAAAAGTTAAAGTAGTAATGGCACGACACGCTAAAGAAGCTATTGAAAAAATTAGCAGCAGTGATTATTCTATCTCCATGGTTCTTACAGACTATATGATGCCAGATATGAATGGATTTGATCTAACTATGTATTTACGACAATCTTACAGTAAGGATCAGCTTGCTATTATTGCTATTAGTGGGATTAATAAGCCTCACCTTGTCGCAGATTTTTTACGTCATGGTGCTAATGATTTTATTAAAAAACCCTATACGCAAGAAGAACTTACTGTTCGAGTAAATATCAATCTTGAGCTACTTGATCTTTTTAAAGAGAATCAAGATAATGCTAATAAAGATTTTCTAACTGGCCTCTATAATCGTCGCTTCTTTTTTGAGAGAGCTAATGCTATGTTGGCAAAAGCAAAACGAAAAAAAAGTCCTTTAGCTGTTGCTATGCTTGATATCGATTTTTTTAAACGTATTAATGATACATATGGTCACAGTATTGGTGATATTGCTATTAAAGAAGTAGCTACTGTTTTACACAAAACATTACGTGAATCAGATTTGGTAGCTAGATTTGGGGGTGAAGAGTTTTGTCTATTACTAGAAGATACAAGCTTAGAAGATGTTGCAAAAAAGTTTGAAGAGATACGTGAAGTATTTGAGAAAAATATCATTACTGTTGACAATGTAAGTTTCTCATATACGGTCTCAATAGGGATTTGCTATGGTATTAATGATTCACTCGAAATATTAATAGGGCATTCAGATGAAGCACTCTATTACGCAAAAGAAAATGGTCGAAATCGTATTAAAATAGAAATGTTATAGTTCAAGTAGCAATTAGTTTAATTGTTATACAATTGAGTAAAGATTACATGTAAGGACTGTCTTATGCGAATCGTTATTATTGGTGGTGGAATTG
>JAYEPE010000209.1:0-2537 GCA_034723735.1 Campylobacterota bacterium
AGATATAAAGATGGGAAAGGAGAACGCCAAACTTGGAGTAAAGGTCACAAACCTGCTTGACACTGAGTACCGTGACTTCTTAGACACATATAAAGGGTATGCACTGGGCATGGGACGAGATATTTCTGTTACGCTCATAGTGCCATTTAGTTTATAATCGAGGCTCTCTGCTTTGCATGTAATAGTTTTTCGCTATTATTCGCTTACATGTAAAGGAGAAAAATTATGGCAGTAAAAAGTCTTTTTATCGCATCACTTGAACCCAAAGCTGGTTCTTTGATTGTCTCTATGGGAATTATGCAACTTTTAAAAAGCCGTCAGGAAAATGTCGCATTTTTTCGTCCTATTGTTGAGCATAAAGATGATAGTGATATCCATTTTATGATGAAGCATTTTAATCTTGCTCAGAGCTATGATGAGGCTTATGGTTTTGAGATTGAAGAGGCCGAAGAGCTTCTCTCTAATAATCGTTATCACTATCTTATAGCGAGTTTGATTGCAAAGTATCGCTCTCTTGAAGCACGGTATGATTTTGTACTTATCGAAGGGCTTAATCGTGATCGTTTTACAAAGGCTTTGGAGTTTAATATTAATCACTCTATTGCTAAAAATCTCCAAAGTCCCTATATTAGTGTTATTAATGGTAAAGATAAATCCTTTTCAGATATCCGTCAAGAGATACAGATAGAGCGCGCTACACTCGTCCGTGAGCATATAGAACCTATCGCCATCTTTGCCAATCGTCTTGATGAAAAAAGATATCAAAAATTACTAAACAAATGTCTCAAACATACTATTCCCACATTTTTTCTTCCTGAAATAGAAGAACTTGATATGCCAACAGTAGGTGAAATTATGCATGCTCTCTCTTGTGAGCTTCTTTTAGGTGAGTCTTCTGATCTTGATCGTATTGTCAGGCAGAGTAAAATTGCAGCGATGAATGTTGAACATCTGCTCGGACGTATTGAAGATGGTGATCTTATTATCGTTCCAGGGGATCGCCTCGATGTCATTCTTGCAGTCTTAACAGCAAATTATTCAAAAGATTTTCCAAGTATTGCAGGTATCTTGCTCTCAGGTAATTTAAGACCGCCTAAGGAGTTTTTAAAACTTATTTTCGGACTTCGATTTTTTAATATTCCTATTTTGGCTATCAAAGATGACACCTATAAAAGTATGATGCGTGTGAATCAAGTTCCAGCTAGAATACGCCCCAATCGTGAACGTAAAACTTCCCTTGCCATGGGGTGTTTTATGAATAATATTGATACCGAAATCTTAACACAAAGAGTGATGTCGAGTGTTTCACTTGTGACAACACCTGAGATGTTTGAGTATAGTCTTTATGAACGTGCTAATTTGGAGCGTAAACGTATTGTCTTGCCTGAAAGTAGTGATGAACGGATTTTACGTGCAGCTGAAATTCTTCTACGACGTGATGTTGTTGAGCTCATTTTACTAGGATCTGTTACACGCATACAAGATAGAGCTTCAGGCTTGGGACTTGATATCTCAAAAGCTAGAATTATTAATCCATTTGATAGTGCGCTTATGCAGTCATATACTCAGAAGTTTTTAGCAATGCGTGCTCATAAGGGTTTAACATTAGAAGCGGCTCAAGATGCTATGGAGCATGAGACCTATTTTGCCACAATGATGGTGCAAGAGGGAGACGCGGATGGTATGGTCTCAGGAGCAATTCATACTACTCAAGACACCATTCGACCTGCTTTACAGATTATTAAGACCACTCCTGATATTTCACTTGTTTCGAGTCTCTTTTTAATGTGTTTAGAGACAAAAGTCTTAGTCTATGCCGATTGCGCGGTTAATCAAGACCCAAGTGCTGAAGATTTAGCCCAGATTGCTATCGCTTCGGCTAAAAGTGCGCTGAGCTTTGGGATAGAGCCTCGTATCGCTATGCTCTCATATTCTACGGGTGATTCAGGCAAAGGTGATGATGTTGAAAAAGTACGTCGTGCTACGAAAATTGTAAAAAAACTTCATCCTGATTTGCTTGTAGAAGGTCCTATCCAATATGATGCGGCAATAGATCCTAAAATCGCCAAGAAGAAATTACCTGATAGTAAAGTTGCAGGACAAGCCACGGTCTATATCTTCCCTGATTTAAATACAGGAAACAACACCTACAAAGCAGTCCAACGCTCTTCTGACGCTATTGCTATCGGTCCTATTTTACAAGGGCTTAAAAAACCAGTGAATGATTTAAGTCGTGGTTGTGAAATTGCAGATATTGTTAATACCGTCCTTATAACTGCTATCCAAGCTCAAGAGTTGCCAAAATGATTTTAGTTATTAATGCGGGAAGTTCTTCTATCAAATTTAAACTTTTTGAGGCAAAAACTCTTAAGGTGTTGCGTCAAGGTCTTATAGAAGAGATCAAAGATCATCATCAAGCTTTTGAAGATTTACAAAAAGAGGATATGAACTCTGAAAATATTAGAGCTATTGGGCATCGAGTAGTTCATGGAGGAGAACATTTTGGCGAAGCAACTTTGATTGATGATAGAGTTATT
>JAYEPE010000210.1:0-2520 GCA_034723735.1 Campylobacterota bacterium
AAAGTCTAGTTGAAACTGCCTCTTGAATATCAGTATCAGATAGTTGTCTAATTTCAGTAGCTATTGCCACTAACTTTTCAGCAACCTCTGCATCCACACCACTCTCTTTAATAATAATATCTCTTTCAATATCCTCTTTTGGATAGTTAAACTCTAAAGATATAAATCTTTGTTTTGTACTTGGTTTCATCCCTTTAAGTACATTTTGATACCCTGGGTTATATGAAACTACTAACATAAAATCAGGATGTGCCTCAATCAATTCACCCGTTCTATCTATCGGTAATACACGACGATAATCAGACAAAGAGTGCAATACTACTGTAGTATCTTTTCTAGCTTCTATTATCTCATCAAGATAACAAATTCCACCATTTCTCACAGCTTTAGTAAGTGGACCATCTTGCCAAAAGGTACCATTTTCATCTATTAAGTGGCGACCAACTAAATCAGCTGCACTTAAATCATCATGGCAAACTACTGTATAAACATCTCTATTTAACTTCTCTCCCATATACTCAATAAATCTTGTTTTTCCACATCCTGTAGGTCCTTTTATTAAAACTGGTAGATTCATAGAAGCTGATGCTTCAAAAAGCTCAACTTCATCTCCTTGTGACAAATAGTATATATTTGACATTTTATCCCTTAATCTTATTTAGTTGGTCTATTAGTTGCTTGTGTCTCATATCATACCATTTTGTTTTTTCTATTTTTGGAAATGCCTCTTTCATAATATCTATAGGTCTATAATCCCAATCTTTTAATGATTCTGCCATACTCCATTTTAAATTTTTTAATAAGACACTAAATATTTGGTCTAATAAATTACTAATATTCTCTACAACTTCATCATTTTTATTTGCTTGAGCTTCTATAAGATTTGTAACAAGTTCCATTCTTACTTTTTTTGGATAACTCTCTTTTATAAATTTAACATTTGCTTTTACTGTATCTAATTCCATCTATTCTTTATCTCTTTTCATTCTTTTTTTATTTAAATTATTCTATCTAAGTTTAACTTACTTCGTTAAGTTTATATACACTTCTGGTATAACTTTTGGAAGTTTTTGTCCATCTCTTACTACTGTAAAACCATTTCTACCAAATAGGTATCCTAAATACTCTTTTGCATCTAAATCTACTGTAATACAAAAAGGCGTAATCCCTTTTTTCTTTACCTCTTCAATAGCTTTTTTTGTATCCTCTATCCCATATCTACCATCATATCTATCCTCATCATTTGGCTTACCATCACTTATAATTAACAATAACTTTGTAGAACTTTGTTGTTTATCCAATATTTTAGCTGATTCTCTTATAGCAGCACCAAGCCTTGTATAATAGTATGGTTGCATAGAATCAATTCGACCTCTAATTAAATCTGTATATTTCTCTTTAAAATTTTTAATAATATTAAAATAGACCTTTTTATTTTGCAACGATGAGAAAGAGTAAATAGCAAACTTATCATTAAGTTTTTCCATAGCCTCACTAAATACCATCAAACCATCTTTTATAACATCTATAATTCGGACATCTTGAGTGATACCACCCTCAGTAGAGAGTGAAACATCTGCTAAAATAAGTGTAGATATATCTCTTGTTTTTTTCTCAAAAGTGGTATAAAAATTTTGATGGTGCATAGACTTATTTTGATGCCCTTTATAATCTATCCAACTATCTATATTAAGCTCATCTCCATATGGTAACCTATCATTTTTAATTCTATCAAGCTCTAACAAATCAAGTTCAGCTTGAATTTTTCTAACCGTTTTATTCAATCTCTTTGGTAAATCAATAGGGACAATATTTAGAGTAACTTGTGGCTTAATACGAACATAATTTATAAGATATTTATTTTTTCTAAAATCCCATTCATCTATTAGATGTCCTGTTCCTAAAGGGTATATCTCAGTCATATCTGCTTGTAAATCCAAATCCATCTTTATACGAGAAGATAAATTTGCTTGTTTTTTACCTATAGTTATCTCATCTAAATCCTCAGCATGATATAAAGCATCTTCATCAAAACTATCATCTTCCATCCTATCAACATTTACTTGTTCAAAAATTGACATCAAAGATTCTGGTAAAAAAGCCAAGAAACCATCTGTTTCTTTTTTATCATCCATCTGATTTGTCTGTTTTTTCATCTCTAAAGTATCTGTTTTATCATCATCTTTATCTCTTGTTATCTCCTCATCTTCATCACTATTACTTGAAGCTCTATTTCCAGATAATACAGATGGATATATCCATAAAGGGTTTGGATAGTCGTTTATTAAATCTTCATTATTTAATCTCTCTAAAGATTTAAGAAATGACAATTGTTCAAATTGCTGGGCTAAATATATTGTAGTTTTTTCATAAAATATTTTAAAACCCTCATATCTATTTATAAGATATTGTTGTGCTTCTAGATTTTGCTCTTTTATGTTTTCACTATTTACATCAACTCTTGTAATCATAGCAATAAGCCAATAATACAACATCTCATTTTGCTCTTTTGTATCAAAA
>JAYEPE010000211.1:0-2509 GCA_034723735.1 Campylobacterota bacterium
TAGCTATTCTGATGTACAGATAAGTAAAGTACTTGAAGATGCTTACAGCAAATTCAAAGATGATAATGGCGGTAAAAATGCTGATTATATTAAAGAGTTGGCGGTTGTTGATCCTAAAATCTTTGGTATCTCTATTGTAACTGCTGATGGTAAGGTTTATGAAGCAGGGGATACAACAGATGTAGTCTCCATTCAATCTATCTCAAAAGTATTTACAGCCGCACTTGTTATGCAAGAACAAGGTGATACATTTATTCAAGAAAAAATTGGTGTGAATGCTACAGGTCTGGCTTTTAACTCTGTTATTGCAATAGAGCTTCATGGACGAACAGCGAGTAATCCTTTTGTAAATGCTGGCGCAATTCAAAGTACAAGTTGGGTTCAAGCAAAAAACTCTAAAGAGCGTTGGAATAAGATATCAAATAATATGAATGATTATGCAGGACGTACATTGCCATTTAATGAGCCTGTGTATATTTCAGAAGTGAATGATAATAAAAGCAATCAAGCCATCTCAAAACTTCTTGATGCTAACAACTTAATGGGTTCAGACCCTCTTGAAGCGACAACGGTTTATACAAAACAGTGTTCTGTAAATGTTGCAGCGCATGATCTTGCAATGATGGGTGCAACACTAGCAAATCATGGTGTTAATCCAATTACAAAGAAAAAACTTCTTAACAGAGAGTATGTACCTAAGCTTTTAGCAATTATGGCAACTGCAGGACTCTATGACAATGCTGGTGATTGGCTTTATGCAACGGGAACACCTGCTAAAAGTGGTGTTGGTGGAGGTATCCTAGCTGTTATTCCAGGAAAATTGGCTATCGGTATTGTCTCTCCTCCTCTTGATAGTTTTGGCAATAGTGTTCGTGGTCAAAAAGCAGCAATTTATATTATCGAGCAACTGGGTCTTAACCCATATGCTCAATAAGGGGTTTTCATGAATAGTTCAAAAATAACACTTTCACTCGCACTCAGCAGTGCTTTAGGCATATCTCTAATGGCATCAAGCTTGCAACAAGAGAACTTATCACAAGATCATACCTACGAGCCTGGTTACATAGCAGGTAAAGGGTATAGCCTTGCTCAAGGCTGGATGATAAATGGTGATCTTCGTGCTGGTTCATTACAGTATGGATATCGTAATCCAGCTTCTGTTAATTTTCAAGGTCCTGATGATAAGTACCAAAAAGGTGATCCAAGTATTAATAAAGGCCATACGGACTCTAGCGGTCTCTATATTATTCCAAAGATTTCTCTTACTTCTCCAACATACAATGGCTTTAGCGCTAAAGTAACAGGGGCAGCTGCAACAGACTTGGATATTAATAATGAAAATTATGAGAGTCGTACCTTTGTTTTTGATGGAGGAGATCGAGAACCTTTTGCTATTTTACAAGAGCTAAATATTAAGTTTGAGCATAATGGTAATAAAGCTGTTGTTGGTCGTGAAGAGCTTACAACGCCAATGATTGACGCAGATGATTGGTATATGCTTGCAAATAGTTTTGAGCTTGCTTACTATACTAACACTATGCTAGAAAACAGTACTTTTAATCTTGGTTATTTTCATAAAATGGCTGGAGTCTGGGATAGTGGTGCAAAGGGTACAGAGTTTCATTCTATGTCAGATGCTAGTTTTGTAGGTGCTGAGGATAAAGAAAATGCTAAAGATGCAGGTGTTGCTTTTGGAGCATACCAGTACAATGATGATACGCACAATCTCCAAGTATGGGAGTATTATGCAACTGATCTTTACAATATGCTTTTCGCACAATATGATTTTACTCAGAAGATAGGTAGCCTTTCGTATGATGTAGGAGCACAATTTATTAATTGGAAAGGTGTAGGTGCCCTTGCTGATAATGAGAATAGAGCCAATAAGATTGACTATAGTTTATACTCTTTACGTTTTGATGGTTCATTTGATAATGGTATTAGCTTTGCAACGGGTACAGCAAAATATAGTGATGGTGAAGGTCAAGGAGAGACACTTGGTGCATGGGGTGGTTATCCGTACTTTGCAAATGGTATGATTTTTCACTTTTTTGAAGCAGGAACACTTCAAAATGCCGCTTCATATAAAACACAACTAGGCTATAAGATTATGGATTCACTCTCTATTAGTGGACGTTTTACATTTTGGGACTTGGATGATTCAAAATCAAAAACAAAAACAGGAGAAGAAGAAGATTCTATGTCTATGTATGGTGTACGTCTTAGCTACAGTGGAAAAGAAGGTGGATATTTTACTGGAACTTACGAATATGTAGATTTAGATAATGAACCTAGAATTGATTCCCTTCGTCTTATTGGTGGATTTAAATTTTAAGCGTTGATATGATTAATGAATTTGCTACTCTTCTTGAGTGCTCTGTAATTTAACATATATTTATGCCTATTTTAAGTGATTTTATGTTTCAATAATATGATTAGACTAGTTAGAGGAAGTTATTATGACTATTAAAAATAAACTAATTGGTGTTATGAGCATATCGATTGTTTC
>JAYEPE010000212.1:0-2492 GCA_034723735.1 Campylobacterota bacterium
AATTATAATTGGAGCTTTTGAGAAGTTTACTCATGAACCTCGCGGTGTAGATGATGTTTTTGCTTTAGATTCAGAGGTAAGAACTTTTATTTCAAGAGATAAACAGAAGTATGCTAGATAAGTTAATAGAGAAAGGCACTAATAAACTTTCATTGTATTCTTCAAGCGTAATCATTACTTTTGCAACAATCAGTGTTGTAGTTAGCTCCGTACCACTGGTTTATGTTCTTATAACCCTTTTTGGTGTTGAATATACAACTACTATTTTAATAATATCAATAGCTGCACCTGCATTAATGGTACCACCAACAATTGCGATTATAATTAGGTTATCAAAACATTTACAATATTTTCAAGATGAGTTAGAAAAAGAGGTAGAAGATAATAAAAAGAAAGATATTCTGCTTTTTGAGCAGGCGAGATTTGTTCTTATGGGTGAGATGATGGCAAATATCTCACATCAGTGGAAGCAGCCGTTAAATACTATAAGCCTCTCTGTAGTTGGTGCAAGAATGGCAAATAAAAATGACACAGTAAAATATTTTGATATCATGGAAGACAATGTAAGTTATCTGGCTTCTACAATAGATGATTTTATGTCCTTTTTTGATAAAAAGACTCATGTGGAGATCCGAGATTTAGAAGATATTATAAGTGAGATTAGAAGTATTATTCAAGTGCAGATAGAAAATAGAGGGATAGTATTGGAAATTGAAGTAGATAGCAGTTATGGGGATATTAAAATTACTTCTTCTATTTCGCAAGTTTTACTAAACCTTTTAAATAATGCAAAAGATTCTTTTAATGACACTATAGATGCTAAAAAGATAAACTTGAAATTTATCTCTATGAAAGATGGTTTGGAGATTGTATGTTGTGATAACGGTATAGGGATTAAGCCTGAAATCAGAGATAAGATTTTTGATCCATACTTTACAACTAAGAATAAAAATCAGGGAACAGGAATAGGGCTCTATGTGTCAAAGCAGATAATTCAAAAAAATTTTTGTGGTGATATTAGTCTTCGTTTAGGACAAACATGCTTTTGCATAAATATTCCATACTCAGATAAGTGTATATTGAAAAATAAGGAATAATTTTATATGAAGACTCTTTTTAAATTTTTCTTCTTGCTCTCTTTAACTTTTTCATTACTGCTATCAGAGCAGATCAATATAGAAAAAGTATCTGTAAGAACTTCATTTGAAAATGTTAAAATCTCTTCAGATGAAGATATGGGACTAATGGGACTGAACTATCTCTTGGAGCCAAATGACAATTTCTATTATGGAGTCGGTCTATATGGAGCAGTTGATGGAATCCGTGGTGGTTTTTTTGTAGGTGGTTTTAATCTAGGTTTAAAATATCCAATATACTCTAATCTATATCTTGATGCAGGTGCATTCATTGGAGGAGGAGGAGGTGGATCTGCTCCACAGGGTGGTGGCTTGATGTTAAAATCGTATCTTGGAGGATTATACAGATTTGACAACTACTCACTAGGTCTTAACTACTCGAGCATCAGATTTCCAAATGGAGATATAAACTCTAATCAAATAGCACTTGTAGCAGATATGAAATTTGATTCAATATCTGTGGATACTCCAATAGATAGAGATTTATTAAAAAATTATAATTTTGTAAACTCCAAAGATTATATAGTGATGACATATCAACTGTACTCTCCAAAAGAGAAGACGCTCAAAACAGATAAAACCCCACTAGATGAAACAATTAAACTTTTAGGTATTGAATACGGTACAGATATATCAAAAGATTTCATTGCGTATCTGGAAGCTGCCGGAGCTATGGGTGGTGACAGCACAGGTTATATGGAAGTGCTGGGCGGAGTCGGGTACACAACAGATATAATCAGCCGAGATACTGCCTTGCAAGTAAAAGTCTCACTTGGCAGTGCAGGCGGTGGTCAAGTAGATACAGGTGGCGGTTTAGTTTCCAAAGCATCAATTAACTTTAATTTAAATCCAATAAAAAACTTAAATACAGGAGTCGGGGCAGGATACTACCATGCCCTAGAAGGTGACTTTGATGCAAGCTTTGTTAAATTTAACTTGGGGGTTAATACAAACTTTCTAACAATATCAGAGTCAAAGAACGATTTTGATTATGACTCTATCTCAACACAAAAATTTAATATCAGATTATCACTTCAATCATATCAATACTCAGATACACTGACTCAAAAAAACAATAATTTAGATATAGGACTTTTTGGCTTTAAGTTAGATTATTTTATTGCAGATAAATTATATCTCAGTGGTCAAGCCCTTGGAGCTTTCAGGGGAGAAGCCGGCGGGTATGCAGCAGGTCTTTTCGGACTTGGATATATTCAGCCGATAGCTTATGACTTCTCTTTGGTAGCTGAGTTAGGCTTTGGTGCCGGCGGTGGAGGCAGTATAGAAAGCGGCGGAGGAAATATACTCCAGCCTATGGCGGGCTTAATGTATGAGATAAACAAGAGTGTATCTATT
>JAYEPE010000213.1:0-2479 GCA_034723735.1 Campylobacterota bacterium
ATAGTTTCAATTTTTCCTGAGACGATCAAATATTCCATATAGGGATTCGCAAAACCTCTCTTTTTACGTTTTAAAATACTTTCATTAAGGTAAGGACGTGCAACTTTTTTGAGTAAATCTTTTGTTACACCATTTTGATAACGTAATTCAGGTTTGATAGAAAAAGCACTCTCAACAAGCTTATGATCTAAAAAAGGCGTTCTTGATTCTATAGAGTGAGCCATAGAGATACGATCAAGTTTTGTTAAAAAGTGCTCTGCTTGAAAGTGTTGTAAATCAATATAGCTATACCAGATACTTGCATCACTATGTTCACTCTTTTCAAAATTATCTCGATAAGGCTGAAGATATTTCAAAGATTCATTGTCACGGATATTACGGCGTAAAAGTCTGTTTTTTTGAAGGTCTGTAAATTTTTCTCCTGAAGTACGAAAAAGAAGTGTGTCATCAAAAATCCGTTTATACCATTCCCACTCTCTATTCATAGAAAAATTAGAATGAAAATATTTTTTGAGCCAGTTTTTATGTCCAAGTGAAGCTGCTTTTTCTATATCTAAATACTCAAAATATTGTCTATAACCTAAAAAGAGTTCATCACTACCCTCTCCACTCAAAACTACCTTGTATCCCTCTTTTTTTATGGCTTCAAAGAGAAGATATAAAGGGATTGCAGCGGGGTCATTGAGTGGCTCGTCAAGCGTATCAAAAACCTTATCGCTTGCTTGGATAAAATCATTTTGAGAGATAATTATTTCTTGGTTTTGTATCCCAAGTAGTTGCGCCGTTTTAGAAGCATTTTCTCGCTCATCATACTTCTTAAAGTTTTCATATCCTAAGGTAAATGTGGATAAATTTCGACCTTGTTTTTTTGCTATAGCCGCAATCAAAGCACTATCTATACCTCCTGAAAGCAGTGAAGCCATAGGCACATCACTCTCAAGACGCAAAGAGATAGCTTCTTCAACTCTTTGTGTGATTACATGGAAGGCTTCTTTTTCTGTTTCAATTTGATTTGGCCTTACATGTAAGGGTGAATAATAAGGCTTACATGTAAGAGTATTATTATAAAATTCAAGATAATTTCCAGCAGAAAGCTTTTCTATGCCTTGATAAAAAGTGTGGGGTGATGTTGGTGCTAGGAAACTGAGATAACTCAGCATCGCATCCTCATTCATTTTAATAGAATTTAGCAAAGGCTTGAGCGCTTTTATCTCTGAAGCAAAGGCAAAATACTTCTCATTTTTCATATAGAAAAGTGGTTTTTTTCCTAAGCGATCACGAAAAAGAAAAAGTCGCTCTCCGTCCATCAAAGCAATGGCAAACATTCCAACAAGGTGATTAACAAAATCAACACCCCATTTCAGATAAGCAGCAATCAAAACTTCCGTATCACTGCTATTTTCAAAAGGGAAATCTAACTCTTTTTTGAGGGCCTTATAGTTATAAATCTCTCCATTAAAGGAGAGTAGAATATTTTTATGTTTTATAGGTTGATGCGAACGTGAATTTAAATCTATGATACTCAGACGCTGATGAGCGAAAAACAGACCTTCCTTTTCAATAATCCCACAATAATCTGGTCCACGGTGGCTTAGTAATGCTAGAGAATGACGAGCAGTACGTGCTTCATATTTTCCAATTATTCCAAAAACTGCACACATTATTTATAAAACCCTACACTCATATCACGCTCTAAATAGCCCGAAATTATTTTACATGTAAGACCAAGTTTTTTTGCCATAGAGCGTATCTCATCTTTTTGAAAATAGTTATAAACCATTGAATCGTCTTCACCCATCAAGATATTAAATACAAAACCTTTTTTGGAATGTTCCAAAGAGCGACGGATAAAAAGATGCGTATCAAAACGACTTAAAATATTCATCGCACCGCTACATATATAATAATCTGCTTTGGGGAGTGTATCTTTTAAAATGTTTACATGTAAGACTTCACACTCCGTACGAATACGAGCTTCATTTATCATCTTGGGCATAATTTCTAAACCTATATAAAGCTTAGGTTTTTGTTTCATATAGCAATATAAATCACCAAATCCACATCCAGCATCAGCGATACTTAAAGATTCAATATCTTCAGGGATTAGCTCAAGCAATACATCAAATCGGGACTCTTGAGATTTTATAGAGTTCCAATGCAAAGCACGAACATCTACCCCATATTTCTCTAAAGAAGATTGATAAAATTGTCTGTTTGTAATATGGCGCATCAGTAGAACCTACTCCTTGTATATATGCAATTTTATCTAAATCAAAAGCAAATATAGTATTAGATAAAATACATTTATGAAAAACACAACTATAGCCATTATTGGACTAGGCTACGTAGGACTTCCTTTAGCCGCAGCATTTGCAAAAAAATATAAAGTTATCGGGTTTGATATTAATCATGAACGCATTAATGAACTTGAAAAAAATATTGATCGTACACTTGAATTAACACAAGAAGCACTTCAAGA
>JAYEPE010000214.1:0-2457 GCA_034723735.1 Campylobacterota bacterium
GACTTTAAGCGCCTATGAGGGTTCAATAAAATCCTTGATTGGAATAGAAGCAGGTTACGGACAGTTTGAATATAGCGCAGACAATGCAGATAATATCAATATGGGCCGAAATAGTAGCAGTGAAGACTTTGGTCATTTAGGCCTTAAAATTGGTGCTGAGAGTGATGAATATCGTCTTTTTTTAGATGCTAAGTATTATCATGTTGGCGGTGATTTTGATTATGCTAATTCTATAGGAGGAAGTTTTCAATATTTGCTCTCATTTACAGAAAATATGAATTTCTTTTTTGGAATCAATGGTGGTTTAATGAATTTGAAAGTTGTTGATGATTCTATTGGAGTGAGTTATGAATATTCTGACCCTTATATAGGTGGTGATATTGGTTTTAATCTTGAACTCTCTGAAAAGCTTGGATTAGAACTAGGATTACGCTATCTAAATATCAATGCAGAGAATACGCAATATTATATTGATGATGAGAGTGGAGAGACTTTTTCTCGCACCTATACGGTAGAGCAGATGATAAATCTTTATGCTAGTGTGATTTTTAAGTTTTATGTGGATTAAACTTTGAAATATACTCTTGTGTTATTGCTAAGTTTATCTTCAACTCTTCTTGCGGATAAGGTTGTTGTTGAAACAATAGCTTGTCCAAGTATAGATATCATAAAAGAGAGTGCTAGGTATGATGATGATTTTATTGCTTTAAACAGACATGCCATGGCTAATGACTGTAAGTTTTTGAATTCTCATGATTCTATTGAAGCGATTGATTATGATCCAGCTTCTGAAAAATCAATATACATTAAAATTTTAGATAAACGTATGGGCAGTGTTTTATATGTAAAACGTCAGCATGTTTTGATCGAGCAACCTGACAAGAAAAATAATTTTCGTTTTTAGTTATTATTTCGCGCCACGGCGTGTAGTAAGAACAATAAAGGTCTTTAAAAAGATAATAAAATCAAGCCACAGTGACCAATTTTGGATATACCACACATCAAGCTCAGTCCGTTCAAAAAAATCTAAATCATTGCGTCCACTTATTTGCCAAAGACCTGTTAGGCCTGGTCTTACATGTAATATCGTCTCCAAATCTTGTCCAATCTTCTCTTTTTCATTTATCATATAAGGACGCGGCCCAATAAGATTCATCTCAAAACGTAATACATTGATAATTTGTGGAAGTTCATCAAGAGAGAAGTGACGCAGATATTTACCTATACCTGTAATGCGTGGATCATTATGATACTTATGATACTTATGATAATTTTCAATTTCTTGAGGATTGTTTTTTAGATATTCTTCAAGTAGATGTTCATTTTCAGTATGCATAGTACGAAATTTAAAACATTTAAATACTTTTCCGTCACGCCCTAGTCGCTTTTGTCTAAAAAATACTGCTCCAGGTGAGTCGAGTTTAATAACAAGAGCAATAGCAATAAGAGTGATAAGAATCAAAGGAAGCAGTATGAGAATCATCAAAAATTCAGCACTTTTTTTGATAAAGATATTTTTACGAATAAAAAGTTGATTTTGAATATTGATAAAACTCATACGCCCAATACGTAGATCAATAATCTCGGCGTTTGCAAAACTGATATTGTGTAAAAAAGGAATTAAAATAACTTCTTGAACCTGCCTTTTGTAACGATGGATTAAGCTTTCAAGTTTTGAGATACTCATATCACGCGTAGCGATAAAGACAATTTTTGCTTTTTTAATCTTAGTAATACTTCGGTATCCTAAATACCAATTGATTGCCAAATCATTTTTCAATTTTTCAATTTGATCTGGGTTACCTACTAAATAAGCATTGATATGCCATAAACCCAGCTTGTAGAGTATTTTCTTACATGTAAGCCTTCCAAGTGGAACAATAAGTAAAAGATTGAAAAACATTAGAATATAAAGGGTACGAGAGAACTCTTCGGTTGACTTGGTAATAAAAAGTGTCATAACTGTAGCTATAAGAAGCAAAAAAGCAGCTATGTAACTAAGTCGTAACTCTTCCCAAAAATCATTTCGTTTTGTATAAAGTCCTAAAGCAAAGTTAATGAGAATAAATAAAATAAAAAGTATTCCTGAGAGATAAAAACGTTCTAAATCACCTTTGTAGCCACTAAAGTAGTCACTGTTTTCAAGATAAAGACGAGTCAAATGCCCAAGATAAAGTGCACTAAAGAGGGCTACAGAATCAGTAAGTATTAGAAAAAATGTACTTGTAAATTTACGCATTGATATTTGGCTTTTGTCCCGTTTGAATCATATATCCTGTACCACTCACATTTTTTATAAGATCTTCATCTGTAGCGGAGCGTAATCTAAACATTAATGAGCGTAGTGTTCTATCATTAACCAACTCCTCCCAAACATGCATGGATATTTGCTCATTCGAGATACTGATATTTGGCTGAGTACATAAAAGTGCGATAAGTTTTAAAGCTTTTGGACCT
>JAYEPE010000215.1:0-2454 GCA_034723735.1 Campylobacterota bacterium
GGACGGCCGCATTCTGCTCCGCTAGGAGATGGTTTATTTGAATTTAGAGCGAAAGCTAAAGAGGGTATAGCACGATCTGTTTTTTGTACTGTTATCGATCAAGAAATAGTGATTTTGCATACTATGATCAAAAAATCAAACACTTTACCTAAAAGAGATATTGATTTAGCGAAAAAAAGAAAAAAGGATTTATGATGCCTAGACCAACATTCAAAGAATTTAAAAAAGAAGCATTATCTAAAGTAAATGTTAAGAATGAATATGAAAGATTAACTCCCGAATATGAATTGAAATTAAAACTTATTAAAATGAGAAAAGAGGCTAATCTTACTCAAGAAGATATTGCAAAAATAATGCACACCAAGAGAAGTAATATATCAAGATTGGAAAGTTTTACCTATGAATCTTCCCCTAAACTATCTACTTTAATGGCTTACGCAGAAGCAACAGGACATCATTTAAAAGTTGATTTCATATAGTCTTAAAAGTTTTATAACACCTTATCTGCCCAAACTTCTAAAGTATGCTCAAAACGTTCAAAAAAAGTCTCTGCTTGCTTGATTATTACTGCCATAATACATCCCTTTTTTATTAATCTACCAAATTCTAAGATTATTTTACGTATAATGCTAAAAATATGACAAATTGTCATATAATATAAAAATATTTATACATTTGACTATGATTATAGATATAAAATCACAATGAGGAAACTATCATGAAAACTTTTTTAGATATTGTAGAGGGAATTAAAGATATCGTCTCTGAAGATTTTCCCGGTAAAAAGATTTTTGATAAGGATGTTGCTGATTTGCTTGGCGTCTCACAAATGAATTTTGCCACAATGAAAAAACGTGACAAAATCCCTTTTATTGAATTGCTTGATTTTTGTGCTAGACGCTCCATTGCTATTAATTGGCTTTTATATGGGCAATCACCTGAAAGTCTTATTGAATCAACAAACCGTTTTTATAGTGTTCGCTATTTTTCTCAAGTGAATGCTTCAGCAGGAGGCGGTGCGGGTAATGATGATGAAGCCTCTGAATCCCTTATGTTGGAAGAAAATTTTGTAAGTTCTCTAGGTGGAGAGTCTGAACTTAAGAATATAGAAGCTATTAATGTTACGGGTGATTCTATGGAACCCTTATTCAACTATGGTGACATAATCTTTATTAATCGCTCCAAATGTGATATTGGGCGTGGTGGTGTTTTTACTATCAATACTGAACATGGACTCTTTATTAAACGAATACAAAAGCGAATAGATGGTAAAATTGATATTATTTCAGATAATAAAGACTACCCAGTAATGAATGTTTATCCTAATGAAATCGAAGTTATCGGTCGTGTTGTAGGACGTTTTGGGGGAGTTGAATAGGAAGTGAATTATGCCTTATATCATTCTTTTAGTTTTAGCAATAGTATTTACAGCCTGTACGACAAAATACGATAATACAAATACAGTACCTCGTGAGCTCATAGATTATCCTCAATCATTTGAACCCTATAGTGATTCTTATACGAGTTCTAAGACTTATGACACTCTTGCATTTGAAAAGCAGTACTTTAAACCTTGGCACTACACACAAGCCCCTTATACTCTTAAAGAGATACTCTGGCCCTATCACAGCTATACAAAAGGAGTCATTTATGGAGCTACACTTAAACCTATTTCAAAATCATGGTTTAATCATATTAAAGTAGAGTCAAACTTTAAAGACTTTGATACACTTCATAGCTTTGGGCTCACACGTTTTTTTGGACATTTACGAAATTTTCCGACAGATAAACCCCTTTTTAGAGATCCTCATCAAGCAGGTGAAGGTTTTCCTTTTGATTATAATCAAAATAGCGGTATTCATGCCAATGAGCCTCTTTATCTCTCTCACTACTCTCTAAAAGGTGATTGGATTTATGTCTTTACCTCGTATGCTTCAGGATGGTTACATGTAAGAAATATTCAAGCTATTGATGAGAAGCAGCGTAAATTATGGGAAAATTCACAACATATTTATATAACAGTAGATAATGTTCCTCTGTATAACAAGCAATTGCACTATCTTAATGATGCACGCATTGGTATGATGCTTCCTTTAATATCTGAAGATACAACGCATTATCATACAATTCTAGCCAATAATTTCACTTCTACTTCTCTCCTAAAAACATATGCCTCTTTAAATCCAATGGTATTTAATAAGAGAAATCTTACTACTATTGGTGATGAACTGATAGATCAGGATTATGGCTGGGGTGGTGTTTTTGAAGATCGTGATTGTTCATCCATGTTGCGAGATTTTTTCATCCCTTTTGGTATTTGGTTGCCACGAAATTCTTATCAACAATCAAAAATTGGAAAAGTTATTAGCTTAGAAGGCTTAAGTGATAATGAAAAAATTCAAAAAATCATGACCGAGGGTGTAGCATTTGAGACCTTATTATACAAAAGGGGTC
>JAYEPE010000216.1:0-2451 GCA_034723735.1 Campylobacterota bacterium
GTTCTTTTGCTCCTAGTCAAATGATTTTAATCGTCGCGTAGCTAAGGCTATGCTCCTCATAAAATAATTCGACTAGAAGCAAAATAACATTGCTATAATTTATGTCTTATTTAATTTTGATTCCTAAGTCAAAATATTTTTACTCTGCTATAATTCCAAAATAATTAAGGAGCGCTTCTGTGGAAAAAGAAACTGCAAAAATGATACAAAAACTGGTTGAGAGCCAGAAATTTCAAAACTTTATAATGGGTCTTATTGTCCTCAATGGTATTACTATGGGATTTGAAACCTCACACTATTTTGCAAAAGAGTACCATACATTTTTTGAGCTTTTTAACCTTTTTGTTATTACGATATTTACTATAGAGATTGCTTTACGTATCTACGTGTATAGAGTCTCCTTTTTTAAAGACTCTTGGTCTCTTTTTGATTTTACAATTGTTGCAATCTCTTTAGTACCTGCAAGTGGGGGATTTGAAATTTTTAGAGTCTTGCGCGTATTGCGACTCTTTAGACTTATAACTATTATTCCTCAGATGAGAAAAATTGTTGCTGCTTTACTTGGAGTTATTCCTGGGATTGCTTCTATTGGAGGTCTGCTAACACTCTTTTTCTATATCTTTGCCATTATGTCCACGCAACTTTTTGGTGAAAAGTTTCCACAGTGGTTTGGAAGCTTAGGTGAGTCATTTTATACACTTTTTCAGATTATGACCTTAGAGTCATGGTCAATGGGAATTGTACGTCCTGTTATGGATGTGTATCCTTTAGCATGGGTATTTTTTATTCCTTTTATCTTTCTTGCTACTTTTATTATTGTTAACCTTATCATTGCACTTGTTGTTGATGCAATGAATGAGATGAGTGATGCACAAACTCCAGTGCAAGATGAAACAAAACTAGAAATTGAGAAATTACGTCAAGAGATATCGGAATTAAAGACTCTTATTATCTCCAAAGTATAAAGACATTTCTAGGGCTTCTTGCATGTAACTAAAATTATGTTAAAGTATTGTTTACGAGATACTTAACAAGGGGTTACAATGTTCAAGTTTTTATTTTCTTTTTTTCTTACTCTCACCTTAGCTGTAGCAGGTGGTTCTATACCTTCTCCTGTAGTTGCTACTAATACTAGTTCTTTGGTATTTCCTCTTGAAAAAGCCAATTTTCCTTTGGAAAAAATTGGCTCCTTTACGCATAAAAAACTCTTTACATGTAGTAATAATTTACTAGGGAGTTTTGAGTATGGAGTTCAGGCTATTATTTTCTATCCAGAGGCAGATTTACAATCTTCTACCAAATATACATGTACGCCCAATAAAGAGTATTCAGAATTTAGTGCTGCACCTTTAACTTTTAGCACAGAGCAATTTAAAGTAATTGATGCACGTCTTTTTGTAGAGGGAACAATAAGAATAGAGTTTAATGATAAGATAAATAAGCAAGACTTAAAAGCGTCACTGCATATTACAAAAGAGAATAAACTCGCACAGACAGAGCTTTTATATACTATAGAGTCTTCACAAGATGGAAGAAGTTTTTTAATTCATATTAATGAAGATATTTCAGAATCAAAAATCTCCATAAAGATAGATAAGTTTTTAGTGACCTCTTTAGGTAGAAGTATTAGAAAATCTTATCAACAAAGCTTTAAAGCAAGTACAGTTGCCTATATAGATGATAAAAATAGACGTAGTATGACACTGTATGATCATCCTCGTTTTAAGGCTTTGGATGATGGGCGTTTAGCAATACGACTCTATTTTGAGGGAAGCTTTTATGGTAATGGCAGTATTAAGAAGTTTATTAAAATAGAGGGTATGAAGCACTTTTATGTCTCAGATAGTACTTATGTGAGCTCTTATGAACGTAAAACGCATAGCTTAAGTCAAAGAGCTAACTATTATGTTGATATTATAGGTGATTTTGAGTCGCAAAAAAGCTATAAAATAAGCTTAAAAGAGGGGCTCAAAGATAATTACAAATTTCAACTAAGAGATGAAAAAACCTATACGCTTACTATGGGAGATAGACAAGCTGCATTAAAGTTTGAAAGTCATAAACCATATCTCTCAACGCTTGGTGAAATAGGATTTGAAAGTACCAATGTTGAAAAAGTAAATCTTGTTGTAGAGAAACTACTTGATCAAAACTATCGTTACTTTTTAAATTTTGATTTGGGTGATGCTGACTCACTTGAATATCTAGGCAAAGAAGTTCTCTCTAAAACTTTTACACTTTCTGGTGAGAAAAACAGATTTTCTAAACATAAAATTTCACTCAAACCTTTTATGGCTCAGTTTGAGAGTGGTGTTTATCGTATGGTAATTCATTATGATGAAGATAAAATAGCCTCTAAAGCGGTCTATTTTAGTGATTTAGGCATTATCTCTAAGGTCTCTAATGATCAACTCTTTGTTTGTGTATCACGTCTAAGTACAGCACAAGCGA
>JAYEPE010000217.1:0-2425 GCA_034723735.1 Campylobacterota bacterium
TTAATTGGATTGTGGCGCTACTCCTTAATGATCGTGAATTATATTCGAGCAGGAATATATGCACTGCATATTTACCCAAAATACCGCCAACGTATCAGTAATCTCTCTTTTGAGAAACGTTATCCTCAGCATCTGTATTTTATTATTCCCTCATATAAAGAAGATGCTTGGGTCTCTACGGAAGTATTTCAATCTCTATTTGAAGATATTAATACGCTTACATGTAAAGCCACATTAATTGTCTCTACGGGGAGTGATTATGATGATAGTATTATTAGAAATATATATGATTCGCATCTTAATAAAGATAATATTTCACTTATTTTTCAACGACAAGATAGTGGTAAACGTATCGCAATGGGACATGCATTGCGAGTTGTTGCACGAGAAGCGAATCAAAAAGATGAGCAAAGTATTACTGTCTTTATGGATGGGGATACTTACCTTCCATTAGGTACATTAGAAAAAAGTCTGCCTTTTTTGATGATTGAAAAAAGGGTGGGCGCTGTCACTACCAATGAAGTTGCTTATATCAACTCTGAGTCTCAATGGTATAAAGATTGGTTTAATCTTAAGTTTGCACAGAGACATGTTCTTTTCCAATCACAATCATTATCTAAACGAGTCCTAACACTTACGGGACGTTTTTCGATTTTTAGAACATCTGCGGTGATTACAGAAGATTTTATTTCGATGATTGAGCATGATATTATTATTGATCCTTCTTATGGTAAGTTTCGATTTTTGATGGGTGATGATAAAAGTTCTTGGTATAACTTAATGAAAAATGGCTGGGAGATGCTCTATCTTCCTGATGTTCTTGTATATTCGCTAGAGAGTCGTGATGAGAGCTTTTTGGAGGTGAGCCAATCACTTCCTTATCGTTGGTATGGTAATACTTTACGAAATAATACTAGAGCGCGCGCTTTAAAAAATCAGCCTCTTTTTATTCGTTATCTTTTTTGGGATCAACTTACTTTAATGTGGACTTCTATAGTAGGTATCACTGCCACACTATTTTTTGCTATTTTTGTCAATTTTATCTATTTACCACTCTATATTTCATGGATTTTTCTGGTACGAATTTTACAGATGTCTGTTTTTGTGTTTTTTGGACATCGCATCTCAATGCGGACATTACCCTTGATGCTTTATAGCCAATGGATTGGCTCTTATGTTAAAATAAAAGCTTTTTTTCATTTATCAGACCAAAAATACTCAAAGCCAAGTGGTGAACTGCAAACTGCTGATAAAGATGTTGATGCTATCAAATATCCTCTATCACACTATTTCTCACCGTATCGGATGTATTTTTATATTACACTTTTTTTCTTTTTGATGTTAACGCTCTATACACATATTCTTTCACTACCTAAAATTGAAATCTTTTCAAATTACAGTGCTCCTTCTAAGTTTATTATTTTTTCGGCTGAGGTCAATGATGGCAAGGATGATGCAAAAGCACTTAATGCTCTGATTAAAGAAGCCGAAGAAGGAAGTATCATCATCTTACCCGAGGGAAGGTTAGATCTTTTTGAACCGATAGAGATTCAAAGAAACCACCTAACCTTAAGAGGCAATAATACAATATTTTTATCGCATCTTAAGAGAGCGCACAGGGCCATTATTGATATCAGAGGAAGTCGAGGTGAGTTTGTAGGAAAAATATTGTCTTCAATGCAGAGTAAAATACACCTACATGTAAAAACTAAACGTCCACTTCAATCTAAAGAGTTGTTCCTTATTGAGCAGAGTAATGATAGGAATTATGTGCATAAGATCTTGGGGTCTCAAAAATGGTACCAAGAATTTCCAAAATTACGCTCTGAGATTATTGAGGTAGCTGCTTATGAGAAAGATCGACTGACTATGAGTTATCGCTCACAAAGCCTTATTGACGCGGATGCTTCTATCTATAAGATTAATCCTGTTCACAATATCACTTTAGAAAATATAACTTTAGATTCTATAGTGAAGAGTAGCTCTTATGATGGCATTTATGAAAATAGCCGTGAAGATATGATGATCGATGGAATCAATATTTTCTATGGATCGTATATTGATCTAAAAAATATCATCATTAAAAATAGTGGTTCAAATCCTTTAGTATTTGAACGTGCATATCGCTGCAGCGGAGATAATATTACTATTGATGGTGCGATTAATAAGGGAAAAAATGCCAATGGCTATCTTCGATTTAATAAAAGTTTCCATAATCATCTTTATAATGTATCGGTTAAAAATATTCGTCATATCGTTTTTCAATGGGCGAGTGCGTATAACAGTATCGAAAATCTTTATAGTGAAGTGGATGTAAACTTTCATGGTGGAGGCACGCATCATAACCTTGTTACCAATGTGGAGTATAATGTTGATATGAAACAACATAAATGGGGGAAAGTCTATACAACACCTCATAATGCTG
>JAYEPE010000218.1:0-2421 GCA_034723735.1 Campylobacterota bacterium
TAAAAGAGTTTAACACATAGTTTGTGAGTTAAATGTTGCATATTTTACTTAACACACAAAATGTAGCTTAAGCGAAAGGGTTTTTATGGAAGTAAAAAAGAAATTATTGGACTTAGTAAGAGATAAAGTACGAGGCGTTGAATATCTACTTTTAACTACTTGAGCACAATTGTAATATATTTTAAAAGTGTATTTTCAACGCCTCGTGTATTTGATAGCCTATGAGTGGCTTGTTTTGGTACCGTTTATGGTTGAGTTTTTTTATATTAAGCAGTTTTAAGAGCTTTTGTTAAAAACATTTTAATTAGTGATTGATAAGGTACATCCATAGCATTAGCTTTTACTTTAAGTTCTTCTATCATATCTACTGGTAAACGAAGCGATATACTTTTAGTTGTTTTTTTCAGATTAGAAAATCGAACTGGTTTTACATTTTTCATATTAAAATATTCAGTTACATCGTTCTCATCCCAAAAAGATGCTTCTTCTGCTTCATCTTTGAATATTGGTAGTTTTTTAAGCTCTTTCATAAACTATCCTTTCTTTTTTACTCATTGCTCTTGCTGATATAACTCTAATATGATTATTCCTTATTGTAAAAACTACAGTAACTAAATCATTAAAATCATTTCTACCTAAAGCAACGCATCTACACTCTTTTTCTGAGTGCTTAAAATCTTCCACTATAAGTAATGGTTCATTGAAAAAAACTTCTTCAATCGCTGTCCACTTTAAGCCATGCTTGTTTTCGTTTTTATGGATATTTCCATCATCCCACTCAAACCCAACAATTGCCTCTATATCTAAACAATCAAATTCCATTCTCTTCCTCGTATATTGCTATTATATACATTATTAGTTTTATTGTCAATATAATAGTCTTGTTATGATATAGTTTTACATGTAAAGGATAAATTTGAAAGTAGCTGTTCAGTGTGTTTCACCATTATTGCAACGAAGTTTAGAACTTTTTTTAAAAGAGAGTACCTGTAGTGTTAAGCATTGCGATGTTGTTATAAGAGATAAAAAAGTTCTTGATAGTGAGCATCTTAGCTTATTGATTGGTACAGATGAATCTGCTATGTTGCAAAAACCTTTTTCAAAGTCACAACTTCTTTTAGCACTTGAAAATCTTATAGAAACTACGAAAAATACAGAGAGTACCCCTGCTATAGAGGATAGTTCTAAGTTTGATATTCTTGAAAAACGTATTGCTATGCTAACACAAGAATATCAAGATAAGCTAATGAAAACAGTACGTGATTTTTATGAAAAATAGATCTTTAACAAAAAAAATAGTTGCAGGAAAATATAAGGGTAAAACTTTACAATTACCTTCTAAAGATACTACACGAAGTTCAAAAATCATTGTTTTAGAGTCTTTTTTCAATACGATCCAATTTGATATTATTGATGCTACTTTCGTAGAGCTTTTTTCTGGAAGTGGTTCGATTGGACTTGAAGCACTCAGTCGAGGAGCAGGTAGAGTAATATTTATGGAGCAAGATAGTGATGCTTTAAAGATTTTGAAGTCCAATATTGAGCAAACAGACCCTTCTCGATGTGAAACAATACGGGGCGATAGTTTTGTAAGTATTACTCAGGTTATTCAGACACTTTTACATGTAAAGCAAGAAGCGTACTTTTATATTGATCCTCCTTTCTCTTATCGTGAAGGGATGGAAGATATTTATAAAAGCATGCTAGATTTAATTGCATCTTTGCCTAAAGAGGTGGTGAAAATGGTTGCTATTGAGCATATGAGTAGTTTGAAGCTTGAAGAAAATATTGGTATTTTTAAGCTTCAAAAATGTAAAAAATTTGGTAAAACCTCTTTAAGCTATTTTAGTGCGTAAGATCAGTTAAAATCCAATTCATCAAAAATATCTTCATTAGCGACTCTTAAATAAGAGTGTTTTTTAATTTCATCAAGAATTTGCATTAACCTCTTTAGAACAATCTGTGATGAGTTGTTGGCATCTAAGGTATCTATAGCAATGCATGTTGTTTTATTATTAAAGTAATTATCAAGATTATGTAAGAGATTTTCTGAAGCTTTGTAGGCATGCTCTTGTGAAGTATGCATATATATAATAAAATAGTGATGATCATCATAGACTATAAAGTGATCCGTCACTCTTAGAAAGTTTGATAGCTCTTTGAGAGGAAGTGCCTCTTCATGATACAACATAGCAAAAGTTGATTCTAACTTATATCTTTTATAGATTTGATCGACTTCTTGAATTCGTAAATGTATTCTATCCATTATAAAGCTACCTAATAGTTCAGTTTTGTAATTGTAACATATAAATTTGGAACACCATTTGCTTTTTCATTGAGTATTAAGGAAATTGTATGTTCAAATTATTTTTAATTTTATCGTTATCTCTCACACTGTATGCAACTAAAATTATTGATCTT
>JAYEPE010000219.1:0-12005 GCA_034723735.1 Campylobacterota bacterium
TATTTCGCACCACACCTGAGACAAAACTCCCCTCACGGAGCATTTTTATATCTGTTACACCCTCTTTAAAGGGAATAGGAGGCAACTCTTCTCTAGGGTCAAAGCCTGGCTTAGTGAGCTCTTTAATAATATCACTAAGGGTCTCTTTTCCTACATGTAAAGTTTCATTCAGCTCATTTATATCAATATTTTGTAAATCTAAACCTATAAGTTTGGATGCAATTTTATAACTCTCAGGGTGAATACCACTATTATCAAAAGAACTTTTGCCCTCTTTAATGCGAATAAAACCTGCGGCTTGCTCATACGCTTTTTGTCCCAAGCCCTTCACGTGCAAAAGTTCTGCCTTACATGTAAAGCTTCCCTTTTCATCTCTATAGGCAATAATATTTTCAGCTAATTTCATACCAACACCTGCAACATGTGAAAGCAGTGAGGCAGAAGCTGAATTAATATCAACCCCTACTCTATTAACTAAATCTCCTGTAACATCCATCAGTTTTTTGCCTAATAACTTCTGATCGACATCATGTTGGTACTGACCAATTCCCAAAGACTTTGGGTCAATTTTGACTAAGGTAGCCATAGGATCACGCAGGCGTTGGGCAATAGAGATAGCACCGCGTATAGTCACATCCAAATGAGGATATTCATGCGCGGCAAGTTTTGAAGCGGAATAGACTGAGGCACCTGCTTCAGAAACTACCGTATAGTTTAACTGCGCTCCCTCTTGTGCATTGAGTCGTGCAAAAAACTCTTGTGTCTCTCGTGAGCCTGTTCCATTGCCTATAGCCACAGCGCTAATATGATATTTTTTTGCAAAGGCTAAAACAACTTTTTTTGACTTTTCATACTCTTTTTGTGGCTCTGTAGGATAGATGACTGCATGATCAATATAAGTACCATTCTCATCAATCACTGCCAATTTACAGCCTGATCTAAAAGCAGGATCAACCCCTAGAATAACACGTTTACTTACAGGTGGTGTCATAAGAAGTTGATTGAGATTTTTACCAAAAACCATAATCGCCGCCTTATCGGAACGCTCTTTTAACTCAGCATAAACTTCACGCTCTAGTGAGGGAAGTAAAAGACGTTTGAGACCATCTTTATAGGCATCAAAAAGTAAAGATGAAGAGCTAGAAGTGTAACGGGGTATTTTATATTTTTGAATATTCTCTTCAATACGTTTAAGGTCAATTGCAATCTTCACTGATAACTCTTTCTCTTTCACCCCACGCATAATGGCTAAGTAACGATGAGAGGGAATATAGGCTACTTTTTCACAATGGTGTATAAAATTTTTATAGAGCCCTTTTTCATCAAAACTTTTAGCTTTTTTCACTTCTAGCGTACCAAATCGAAGCATCACATTTCGAATAGCTTCACGCTCACGAGCCATTTCAGCATAACGCTCTGCTAAAATATCTTGTGCTCCTTTTATAGCCTCATCAACACTCTGAAGATCACCCTTTACAAACTTTTTCGCTTCACTTTTAAATTCATTCAAAGTCATTTTAGCACGTTCTAAAGTATTAGCAAGAGGTGTTAAACCTTTGGCAATTGCTGTTGAAGAGCGAGAACTTTTTTTCTCTTTAAAGGGACGATAAATATCTTCTAATGCACGTAAGGTCTCCGCACTAGCAATACTTTTTTTCAAAGCATCACTTAAAACACTCCGCTCTTCAATCAGCCTTGAGACCTCTTCTTTACGAGCTAGAAGTTTTTGAGCACTGAGATAGATACCCTCAAATTCTCGTAAGACTTCATCATCTGCCCCACCGGTCATCTCTTTTCTATAACGGGCAATAAAGGGAATGGTCGCACCCTCCTCTAAGAGTTTTAAAATATTTTCAATATGCTCTGCATTTAAAGAAGTTCTTTGGCTTAGAAGGTTTATAAGTGTTTTTATAGTTTTTCCTTAGAGTATTTTAATTTGCAATTATAATGAAATTTGCTGTTATACTGAAAATTGCTCTTACATGTAATATAATACGCAAAATTATAGGAATATTTGCATTTATGACACACTTTGAAAACCTTATTGATAATCTTGATCTTAGCTTACATGTAAGCCAGTTTGAATCTTTTTTTAGCCGTGAAAAATCTCTTTTTATAGAGGGTGACCAAGAGCTTCATTTTAAATATATCTCTGCTTTAGATGAACTTGCTTTTAAAGCACCACCAAAAATTGAATCATTTAAAAGTATTCAAAATCATCTTAAAAAGCAGGGCGTCTTACGCTTTGAGCAGATTTTTGAGTTGATTAAAGTTGTACGCTATTTTAGACGTTTAAAAAATAGTGATTTCGAGGGAATTATCGGTGCATGGCTTCAAAAAATTGTTATTCCTGAATCTTTTGATGAGCTTGATAGTTATTTTAATGAAGAGGGGCGTTTTAATGAGTCGATGGATGAGAGTATCTATGGACTTACAATGCGAATTAAAGGCTTAAAAGAGGAGATGAATGCGAGCATGAAGCGGCTCATTTTCTCTAAAAAACTCTCCTCATATCTTGTGGATACTCAAATTCACTATCTTAATGATGAAGAAGCTTTACTTGTACGGGGTGGTTTTAATCATGTTTTGAAAGGCTCTATGATTGGGCGAAGTAGTGGTGGATTTTTCTACATTGTTCCCGATAGCATCCAAAAATTTAAAGAGCAAATTCGTAGTGTCAATCAGCTTCGTGAGGCAGAGTTTTATGAATATGCTAAGCGTTTTTCTCAAGGTTTAAAAGAGCAGTTGGGTTTTATTAAATTTATTGATAAAGAGTTTGATCGCTTTGATCATTATCAGGCACGGGTGCATTTTGCGCGCTCTAAAAACTTTTCTATTGTGAAAACAGTAAAAGAACACTCTGTAGTCCTTGATGGGTTTGAGCATCCCGCTCTTACAAAAGCTAAACCTGTAACTGTTGATTTTTCAAAAAATGTTTTGATGATTACGGGAGTGAATGCTGGTGGTAAAACGATGCTGCTTAAGTCGATTTTATCTGCTGCGGTGATGGCAAAATATCTTATTCCTATGAAAATAAATAAACACCTCTCTCGTATCGGCTCTTTTAAACGTTTTGAAGCAGTTATCGATGACCCTCAAAATGTTTCCAATGATATCTCTACCTTTGCAGGACGTATGAAACAGTTTGCACATCTATTTTCTCAAAATGATGCACTTGTTGGGGTTGATGAGATAGAACTTGGTACCGATAGTGATGAGGCAGCAGCACTCTTTAAAGTGATTTTAGATGACTTAATTGCGAGAGGTCAAAAGATTATTGTGACCACGCACCATAAACGTCTTGCGGCATTAATGGCAGATCGTGATGATGTAGAGTTGATGGCAGCGGTATATGATGAAGAAAATCGTATGCCAACCTATGAGTTTTTACAAGGTATTATCGGGAAAAGTTATGCCTTTGAAACAGCGCTTCGTTATGGAATATCTAATGCGGTAGTCAATCGTGCCAAAGAGATATATGGTGATAATGCTGAAAAACTCAATCAACTGATAGAGCGTGGAAGTGAACTTGAGAGGGCACTAAAACGTAAAAATAGTGAGCTTGATGAGCGTCTTGAGGATGTTAAAGATGAGCAACGCCGTCTTAAAGAGGCTAAGGATATGCTCTACAGTGAGCTAAAATCACATCAAAATGAGCTAGATCGTGAGTATGCAAAAGCTATAGATGCTGCAAGAGCAGCAGCAAAAGAGGGGGATAGTGCAAGTATTCACAGAAAAATGAATGAAGCCAATAAAAACCTTCCTAAAAAACCTATAGAACCTAAAGTTGAGCGTCATTTCAAGGTGGGTGAAAGTGTGAAATACCGCCAGCAACGTGGAACAATTATCTCATTAAAATCTAAAGATGCTATGATAGAAGTTGAGGGAATGCGTCTTCGTGTCAAACTCAAAGACCTTAAGCATACTACACCTCTTCCTAAACCAAAACCGCGTGTACATGTAAGTACTCAGGTTGAAAAACGCAGTGGCTTAAAACTCGACCTTCACGGACAACGCGCAGAAGAAGCCGAAGAGAATTTAGACCGTTTTATCTCTGATGCTTTAATGCAAGGTTGGGATGAGGTAGTTGTCTATCATGGCATCGGAACAGGAAAACTCTCTTACGCTGTTAAAGAGTTTTTAAAACGCCATCCTAGTGTAAAAGGCTTCTCAGATGCGCCACAACATCTTGGAGGATTTGGGGCAAAAGTGATTCAGCTATAGCCATACTTAAGCAATACTTTCAAAGTCAAAGTAGGAAGTGTAGAATCTATTCATAATTTACTAGATAAATTTATTCTCTCACATAAAGACGATAACCCTTAAGTATTTTGAGTATAATTTTATACTTAAATCATAAGAGGTATCGATGAGAGCAGTGGCATTACTTATTTTTGGATGTTTCTTACTCAGCATACAGGCAAAAGAGCTTTCTCCTACATTTCGATTACATGCTACTGGTGTTGTTAGTGACTTTGTTGTTGATTCGGATAGACTCTACGCTGCTACGGATATGGGAACGGTTGATATTTTTGATCTTAATACTCAAAAAATTATTGAGCAGATTATTATTGCACCACTGAAAACAGCACGTAATGAAATAATTCCCGCTAGAATCCATAGTGTTGATGTTCTTAATGGTAAGGTCTTAATTCTTAGTAGTGGAAAAAACACTTTTAGAAATGTTTGGATGTATGAAAATCATAGCTTAAAACAGATTGTAGATGAGAGCAAAGAGCTTTTTATTAAAGAAGCACGTTTTATTAACGATGAGCGAGTGATGTTTGGTACTTTTGCTTCGGAGATGATTTTATATGACACAACAGAGAGTTATCAAGTCTATAAACGTCATATGACACAAAGTACACTTGGTGATATCACATTAGGTGCGTATAAAAAAATGATTATGTCTGATGAGAGTGGTGAAATTCGTGTTTTTGATATTGAAAATTCTGAGATAGAAGAAGTTTATAGTGGTCAAAACCTTGATAATGTCTATAAAGTAGCATACGCTAATGGTGTTATAATCACCGCTGGACAAGATAGACGTGTTGGAGTGTATCAAAAAGATCTCGAGGCCTACTATATAAAAAGTGATTTTCTTGTTTACTGTGTAGGCATTAGCCCAAGCGGTACAATGGGAGTATATTCAAGTGGAATTAACAGTGACCTACAAGTTTTCAATACAAAAACTAAAGCCAAGGGTGATTTGCTAATTGGACACTTTGCTACAGTCAATGCTATTAAATTTATTAATGAAAAAGAGTTCTTTAGCTCAGGAGAAGAGAAAGATATCTTCTTTTGGAAACTGCATTAAAGAGCTAGTAAAAAAATGTGAGGTGTATTTATGACACGATTTAAATTAAAAGAAAATCAGACAACAGTTAAAACTGAACTCATTGCAGGATTAACGACATTTTTTGCAATGTTATATATTATTCCGGTGAATGCTTCTATTATGAGTGCTGCGGGGATGCCTTTTGGTGCTTTAGTGACGGCTACGGCTCTTATGACTATTTTTGCATCAATTGTAAATGGATTGTGGGCAAACACACCCGTTTCAATGAGTGTTGGAATGGGACTCAATGCCTATTTTACTTTTGGTTTGGTTCATGCGATGAAAATTCCTTGGGAAACAGCCTTGGGTATAGTCTTTATCTCGGGAATTTTGTATATGCTTATTAGTATAACTCCCTTACGTCAATGGATGATAGATACAATTCCTATAGATATTAAACGTGCAGTTAGTGCAGGGATTGGTGCTTTTATCGCTTTTATAGGTCTTAAAGAGATGGGTGTTATTGTCCATGCTGATGCTACTTTGGTGAGTTTAGGAAATCTTAAAGATCCTGCCGTCATACTTGGGCTTTTTGGTTTAGCCATAGGGCTCTATTTTACTGTAAAAAAATATCGAGGTGCCTTGATTTTATCGATTTTGATTACAGCAGTTGTTGCTTGGTTTTTTGGTCTTGAAAAATTTCCAGATACCCTCTTTTCTATGCCAGCTTCAATTATGCCTATTGCCTTACATGTAGATCTTGTATCGGCTTTTTCTATTGCCTTTATCCCTGTGATTATTACATTTTTAGTGACGGATATATTTGATACCCTTGGTACACTGACTGGCGTGGGTTTGCGAGCAGGCATGTTTCAAGAAAAACGCTCTGTTGAGTTACAAAAAACTATTCAGGCGGATGCAGTTGCTACAGCGGTAAGTGCACTAGCAGGGGTGACGAGTACGACATCTTTTATTGAAAGTGCTGCGGGTGTAGAAGAGGGTGGTCGCACGGGGCTTAGTGCTATCACAACAGGAATTTTGTTTCTTTTACCTCTGTTTATGCTGCCTTTTTTTGAAGCTATTCATAGCAATGCTATCTATCCTGTACTCGTCATTGTTGGGGCATTAATGTTTAGTGAACTTCGCTCTATTGATTATGGTGATCCTGCTGTGATGTTTAGTGCTTTTTTTATTGTGCTGATGATGCCATTGACATACTCCATCACCAATGGATTAATGTTAGGTGCATTTGTATATGTATTGATTGAATTGATTCAAGGGAACTTTGCCAAAGCAGGAGGCGCTATGGGCTTACTTAGTGCAATTGGGATACTTATTTTCTTTATTGTTTAGTCTTGATTTTCCATCATGAAATGACAATCTGTGCTGGAATAAGGGCATATTTTAGCAATATTCATTGCAAATTGCTTCTCTTCAATACCTTCTTGTTTGCGTTCAATATGACGCATAGCAGCTCGAAAAGCGGTAAGAACCATATTGGCACTATCTTGTTGTTCGGTTGAAATTGCTTTGACTCTCTGCGCTTCAGGTTTACTCATATCTATTTCAGGTTTTTCTACTAATGCATAGGCATCTTGAAGATCTTTTTCAAGCTGTGTTACACCTAAGAGAACATTCTCAATACTATCACCTTCAATCATCTCACATAACATTGAACCTAATGTAATCGTATCTTGAGACCCACTTGTGGCAAAACGGACTTCATTAATAGTTTTATTATCATGATTGATATACATGATAACATAAGCTTTTGTAGCATTATCTTTTCCAATACCCACACCATCAGCATCAAAAAGCTCTCCATAGTTTTTTGGATTCATAAAATGCGATGTAATCTCTTGTGTTAAATCTTCTTGTCTTGGCAAAAAATTTCCTTTTACTCTTTTGTCACTATATAAAGTTGTTCATGTTCTAGTCGTTTTAAAATATCCATCACAGTTACAAAATCTTGAAATACTGCTTCTTTATCACTGCTAAGGACTATAGTTTGTGCTTTATCTACCTTTTTAAGTTCAACTTCTAAAGCTGTAGCATCAAGCTCTTTCTTCTCTAAAAAAAGTTTACCCTCTTTCGTTACACTAATATGCACCTCTTTTTTAGTCTCTTTCTTCTCAGAGGCTTTTGCAATAGGAAGCTCAACAGGAATAAGACCTTGCTTGATAAACGTTGTCGTCGTTAGTACCATTACTAAAAGTACCAACATGATATCAATAAAAGGGATTACATTGATTTGATCAAAACGCTTACGATTTTTCATTTTGAGCATCAAAATGTGCTACGATGCGCTCCATTTTACGTAAGGCAATGGTATAAAATGAGATAGCTGGAATTGCTACAATCAATCCCATAGCCGTAGCTTTAAGTGCCAAAGCAAGACCAACCATAATTTTTTTTGCATCCACAGGACCCGTATCACCTAATGTATAAAAAGTAATCATAATACCTAGCACCGTACCCAAAAGCCCTATATAAGGGGCATTTGCACCAATAGCACTAATTGTTGAGAGATTATCACTTAAATCAAGTTCGAGTAGATCACGACTTTCATAATCATCAAGTCGTATGGATTTATAAAACATAAGACGCTCTATAAATAACCACAGTGCCACAATACTCATAAGAATTAAAATCCCCATAACTCCATAATCTAGTGCTTGTTCTGCTTGCTGTACCCAGTCTGCTTGTTCCATCTATATTTTTACCTCTTTAAAATTTAGTGACACAGTTGTTCCTTTATGCTTTTTTGACTTTACATGTAAGTCTATTTTATAACGATCACAATAGCTTTTGACTAATCCCAAACCAATACCAAATCCTGGCATTGTAGCATCATTTTGATAGTAACGATCAAAGATATGAAGCAGTTCAACCTCATCCATGCCATCACCATAGTCAATAATTTCAAGAATAGCATCTTTTAAGACAATACGAATATTACGTGAATCTGAAGAGTATTTTACTGCATTTTCAATCAGATTATCAATAACTTTTAAAAGTCCCCAGCGATCACTTGAAATATCTGTCATTTGAAGATTTTTTTCAAAATCAAAGCGACTGTATAAAGATGAAAGAAAATCAATACGCTCAGAAATAACATGCGATAATTCAAATGTTTCGATAGTCTCTTTGTGCATCTGTTTTTGAATAAGATAATTAAGCTCTTCATAGCGTTCTTGAAGCATTTTAGCTGCCATCTCTATGCGTTGAATACGCTTTATACTTTTCTCATCTGTAGTATTTTTTTGCAACATATTAGTGTTAGCGGTAATAGTATTGATAGGAAGGTTGAGTTCATGCAGAGTCTCTTTAGTAAAACGCTCTAAGTGATTAAAATGCTCTCGAAGCGGTTCAAGTGCCAAAGTAGCCATAAGCAAGCCCATTAGTCCAGTTATAACAAAAGTGATACCCAAAATAAGAGTAAAATCATGGAGTTGTAACATAACAACAAAATAGTACAGTCCGCTCACTACCGTAAAAACAGTAATGACATAATACGTCAAAATAACCCAAGTAAGGTTACGGAACAAAGCGGTACCCAACTGCACGAATATTTTCAATACTAAAGGCATCAAGTTCTTGCTTAAGACGATTAATGTAAACACGAATAGCACCATCACTTACACTTTCACTAGAGTTCCAAAGTGCCTCAAGAATCATCTCTTTAGTAACAACTTCTCCTGCATTATTCATAAATAGTTTTAGGAGTTGATACTCTTTTGCCGCAAGTCGAATTTCACTATTTTTGTAGCTCACGCGTTTATGTTTATCATCTATACAAAGTTCTTTGATACAAATCTTACTTTCACCCTTAGTACGACGCATCAGTGCATAAATACGCAACATCAGTTCATCCATGTCAAAAGGCTTTTTTAGATAATCATCTGCACCATTTTTAAAAGCTCTAGAGAGGGTTTCTTTATCTGTATGTGAGGTAAGATAAATAGCAGCAGTTGTATCATTAGCACCACGAAGCTCACCCAAAAGTGTTACTCCATCAATAAGTGGTACATTAATATCTAAAAGATACAGATCAAAACGATTCGAGTAGGTTGCTTCAAGCGCTTCTTCACCATTACGACAATACGTAACACTGCAATCAGCATCTTCTAAAAAATCTTGAAGAGTCTCTCCAAAAAGAAGATCATCTTCAAGAACTAAAATCTTAAACGACACTCTCTATCGACCAACGTATTGTTTTTCCTGCATACATTGGTACGACTTCACCATATTTTTCAGGAACTGTAAAATCTTCTTCAATAAGACCAACCTCTTTAAACTCAGGACATATCGCATAAATAGATTGCGCATTATCAGAGATAAAAGCTTGTAGGTTATCAATCTTGTCATGCTTATCAAAAAGTTCACACAAAACTTGAAGCGCTATTGGAGCGGTAAAAACACCAGCCGCACAGCCACAAGCCTCTTTTTTGTGCTGAGGATGTGGAGCAGAGTCTGAGCCAAACATCACTTTTGGATGTGCATTGAGCGCTACATGTAAAAGGGCTTCTCTATCTTCAGGACGCTTGGCGATAGGCTTACAAAACAGGTGTGGTTGCATCATACCACCTGCCACATCATCAAGGGTAAGAAGTAAATGATGGAGTGTGATAGTTGCATAAAGATTTTTATATTTATCCAACATATCAACAGCTGCTTTAGTCGTAATATGCTCCATAATAATTTTCAAATCAGGAAAATTAGAAGCTAAAAGCTCATAAATATTCATAAACTCAGCTTCTCTATCCATCACAAACCCATCAGTCTCACCATGAACGCATAGAGGAATTCCAAGCTCACTCATAGCACTTAAAGTAGGACGCATCTCTTCAATATCAAAAGAGCTTACCCCGCCCTCGGAGTTTGTTGTAATGCCAGCAGGATACAGCTTGATAGCAATAATCTCTTCTTGAACATCTTTTAAAAACTTAGCATCATAATTTTGATAAAAAAGTGTCATAAACGGCTCAAAATAATCATCCATCATTAAATCTTCTTCTACATCATCAACACGTCCAAGAGCAGTCATAATACGTTTTTTATAAGCAATAACATCAGCTTTACTAGTTACTGGAGGGACAAGGTTTGGCATAATAACAGCTCCACTAAATGTGTAAGATGTCAAGGGTGCTACAGTCTCTAACATCACACCATCACGTAAGTGTAGGTGCATATCAAGTGGCATTAACAGTGTACATTCTTTCATTATTTATCTCCTAAATTTTCTTTTGCTGTGGCAATTAAAGCGTTCAGTTTCTCTTCATATACTTTTGCCATGGCTTCATCTGTTGATTCAAAACGTGTAACTAAAACTGGCGTAGTATTACTCGCACGCACTAGACCCCAGCCTAGCTCAAAAATAACACGCACTCCATCAATATCAATAATCTTTTCAATCTCAGGAAATCCAGCAGGTGGATTTTCCAACAAGGCTTTAAGAGCATCAATGAGTTTAAATTTCTCTTGCTCTGTAGTCTCTACTTTTATCTCTTCAGTAGAATACACTTTTGGAAGCTTCGCAAGTTGCGCATCCAAATCAATCCCATCATTTACAAGTTCAAGCATACGAAGCGTTGCATAGATTGCATCATCATACCCAAAATAGCGCTCTTTAAAAAAGATATGACCACTTACCTCAGCCGCTAAGTCTGCTCCAGTCTCTTTCATCTTCACTTTAAGATTACTGTGACCTGTTTTATACATAATCGTTTTACATCCACGACGCTCAAGCTCATCATACATCACTTGAGAACACTTCACTTCACCAATGATTGTCGGCTTATCCATCTTCATCGCGTACAAGAGTGCCATCATATCACCCTTGATATTATTCTTGTGTGTCAGTACTGCAATACGATCTGCGTCCCCATCATAAGCAAAGGCGATATCACCCTCATCTTTAAGTAAGACTTTCACATCAATAAGGTTTTTTTCTACGGAAGGATCAGGATGATGATTAGGAAATGTTCCATCTGGCTCAATGTAGATACCCTTTACATGTAAGTCTAAACGCTCAAAAATTTCAGGTAAAACAACACCACCAACACCATTACCACAATCATAAACGATACGCTCTTTCATACCCTTAAGGTGAGAGAAGTTTTCTACCATATAGTCAATATAGCGCTCTTTTGCATTGATACTAATAACCTGACGTGCTACTTTTTCAGGCATCTTCATACCTTCAATACGACGTCCCATCGCATAAATATCCTCACCAAAAAATGGTGCTTTATCCACGGTCATCTTAAAGCCGTTGTACTCACTAGGATTATGCGAACCCGTAATCATCACCGAAGCTGAGGCTTCAATGCCATCAAAACTTTGATAAGAAGCAAAATAATTTACAGGAGTCGGAACCAGACCCATATCTAAAACAATTTTACCACCAGCATTAAGCCCTGCAACAAGGTATTCAAATAAGATCGGTGAATGTGAACGTGCATCATAACCTACTGCGACATACTTACCACAAATATTCATTGCTAGCGCATAACCAATACGCGTAACACTCTCTTCATTCAACTCTTTTTCGTAAATCCCACGGATATCATACTCTCTGTAGATGCTCATTTATATTCCCTCATATCTCTTGATTCATATTGACACTTATGCAAGGTGTTTTTATAAACGGATTATAAACAATCTAGGCAAAGAAATTGATAAAAGTTAGTACGAGATTACGCAGTTAATTATAGTGCCTTTCTCG
>JAYEPE010000220.1:0-11928 GCA_034723735.1 Campylobacterota bacterium
CTTGAACATCTCTCTCATCATGATTTTTTAACTAATTTACCAAACCGACGCTTGTTTATGTTGCGACTCGAACATGCCATTGAACATGCCAAACGAGATAAGAGTGAAATTGCTGTATTGTTTCTAGACCTTGATGAATTCAAACAGATCAATGATACTTTGGGGCATGATATCGGTGATCAACTTCTTGTTGAAGTTTCAAGCCGCCTAAAAGAGACAATACGTAACTCAGATACGCTAGCACGCATCGGGGGAGACGAGTTCAACATTCTTATCGAAGATGTCGAAGATATTCGTGATATCGAAATCATCCTCGAAAAAATCTTGGCCGATTTCAAATTTCCATTTGTCTGCAGTGGTCATGAAATCACTACTACAGCTAGCATTGGAGTTTCGCTCTATCCAGATGATGGAAAGGATATGCTTACATTGATTAAAAATGCTGATTTAGCCATGTATCAATCCAAAGATGAAGGTCGCAATAACTATAGTTTCTTCTCCAAAAAACTCTCAGAGTACATTGAAGAACGTGCAAGATACATTAATGCCATGAAAGCTGACTTGCAGAATAGATGTAGCGAGTTTCTCCTTGTATATCAACCTAAAATTTCACTTGAAACAGGAAAGATTTCAGGAGCAGAAGCATTGATACGTTGGAGAAGTCATGAACTTGGGTTTGTTAGACCAGATAAATTCATCAAAATGGCTGAAGAGACAAATATGATTATTCCATTAGGGGAATGGATACTTAACCAAGCACTTAGCGATTATAAGGCTATGCAAGATAGGGGATGTCATTACCAAAAAATTAGCGTTAATGTATCAAGTGTACAACTCCTAAACAGTGATATGATTAAAACAGTAAAAAGTGCAATCAGGACATCTGATGTAAATCCAAAAAATATTGAACTTGAAATTACAGAAAGCTATATTGCAACAGATCAAAAAAAAGCATTAAAAACCCTACAAGAGCTTCGTGCGATGAACCTTGACCTTGCTATTGATGATTTTGGTACTGGTTACTCTTCGTTGAGCTATTTACAAAAGCTCCCTGTTACAAGACTAAAGATTGATAAATCATTTGTTGATGACCTTCCTGACTCAAAAAAGAGCATAGCAATTGCCAAGTCAATCATCGCATTAGCAAATACATTTAACCTAAGTATAACTGCTGAAGGTGTTGAAACACAAGAGCAACTGGATTATCTAAAAAGTGTTCAATGCCATGAAATACAGGGTTACTTCTATTCTAAACCTCTTGCATACGAAGAATTTATCAATTTTTATTTTGATTACAACAAAAATAAGTGAGTGAACAAGTGATTACTGTTAAGGGAAGATAGTTCTGAATTTAAGCGTAATAGCAAAGGGTGCTGAGGAAATTTCTCAAAGAGACTTTCTTATTCGTGAAGGTTGTAATAATATTCAAGGTTATCTATACAGTAAACCCTTGCCTAGAGAAGAGATAGAGATGATTTTGCAAAAAGGTTTTATAGAATTGGTGTAATTCTAGGTAAGGCTAAAAGAAACCTTGTTTCTAATAGCATGGCGAATTATACTGAATTTAATCCCTTATTGAATATAATTCGCGCATTAATATAAAGATGAAATGATGTCAAAAAAGAAATTATACCGTCCAAATGTAGCTGCAATCATTGTCTCAAGTGATTATCCTAAAAACAGAGAAATATTTATTGCTGAGCGTAATGATATGGAAAATGTATGGCAATTCCCTCAAGGGGGAATTGATGAGGGAGAAAGTTCTAAAGAAGCACTTTTTCGCGAATTAAAAGAAGAGATAGGAACCGATAAGATAGAAGTTATTGCTAAGTATCCAGATTGGATTTCTTATGAGTTTCCTGAGGGTTCTGCTAAAAAAATGAAGCCTTATATTGGACAAAAACAGAAATATTATCTAGTAAGATTAAAGAAAAAAGCAAAAATTAATCTTGATACAGATCATCCTGAATTTATGAGTTATAAATTTGTAGCTACCAATAAAGCGATGAAGCACTTCAAGCATTTTAAAAAACCGATATATAAAAAAGTTATAAAGTATTTTACAAAAGAAGGTCTCCTCTAATGTTAATTGTACAGAAATTTGGTGGCACAAGTGTTGGTGATTTAGATCGCATTCAAAATGTAGCCAATCGTATAGCTAAAACAATCGCTGATGGTCATACTGTTGTTGCAGTTGTTTCAGCAATGAGCGGTGAGACAAACAAGCTTGTTTCGTATGCGGAGCATTTTTCAGATAATCCAGCAAGAGCGGAAGTAGATATGCTTTTAAGCTCTGGAGAGCGTGTAACAGCTTCATTGCTTGCTATTGCACTTAATGAAATGGGACATAAAGCTACATCTATGACAGGACGTCGTGCTGGAATTTTAACAGATTCTCTGCATACGAAGGCGCGGATTGAACATATTGATCCATCAGCAATGCACAAAGCCTTAGATGATGGCAATATTATTGTGATTGCAGGTTTTCAAGGTATGGGTGAAGATGGTCGTGTGACTACTCTTGGGCGTGGTGGTAGTGATCTCTCTGCTGTAGCAATTGCAGGTGCACTGCAAGCTGATTTATGTGAGATTTATACGGATGTTGAGGGTATATATACTACTGATCCTAGAATCGAGCCTCGTGCTCAAAAGATTGAAAAAATCTCTTATGATGAGATGCTTGAGCTTGCCTCTTTAGGCGCTAAAGTCTTACAAACACGTTCAGTTGAGATGGCAAAAAAATTGAATGTTAATTTAGTAACACGTTCAAGTTTTTCAGATGCTGAGGGAACATTAATTACAAAAGAAGAGGATATTATGGAACAACCACTAGTAAGCGGCATTGCACTAGATAAAAATCAGGCTCGTGTTTCTATGCGTGGCGTTATAGACCGTCCGGGAATCGCATCAGATATTTTTAATGCTTTAGCCACAAGTAATATTAATGTTGACATGATTATTCAGACAGTTGGTCATGATGGTAAAACACATTTGGGCTTTACTGTGCCTACTACAGAGATGCATGACGCACAAGCGATTGTTCAACCTTTTATTGATAATAATGAAGTTCAAGAAGCAGAATATGATGCAAGCATCTGTAAAGTTTCTATTGTAGGTGTTGGTATGAAGTCTCATACCGGTGTTGCTGCCAAGGCTTTTAGTGTAATGGCAGAAGAAAATATCAATATTATGATGATTTCAACATCTGAGATTAAAATTTCTATGATTATTGAAGAAAAATATGCAGAGCTTGCAGTACAGTCTCTTCATGGTGCTTATGAGCTTGAAAAGTAAACAGTAGATGACAAACTTTGAAAGCTGGACTTTAGAGACAATTCGCTCTGAAAAAGCACTCTTAAGCTGGCTAGAGGAGTTGCGTTTTGAGTGGCTACCTGCGACACAAAATGCTATTTCTCAGATTTTAGATTCTAAGACAATTGTTCTTATTATTGATAAAGAGTATATATGGCTTGAAAGATATATTACAAACTCACTCAATAAACCTCGACAAGGACGTCCCTTAATTCCTATAGTCTCTATTGATGCGCTATATCCACAATATGGTGAAATTATTGGTGGAGAGATGATTGATATGTTTGAAGATATGCTCTCTCTCTCATATAAGGATGAGTATTTCTTCTGGTATATTGGAAGAGGTGAATGTAAACGTTCTGATATTGCTAAACGTAGTGATAAAAGCTATCTTTGGATAATGGATGAGAATTTTCAAAATGCAATGACACTACACTCTTATGACACACACCTAGATATAAAATTACTTCAACTCTATCGTCTCTTTGATCAATCACTCAGTGCAGTCTTATTTGGAGAGACTGATTTTGAAGAGTAAACTTCCCCAAAGTCACATCTATATTACTGAAAATATAGATGAATACGCACAGCAGTTACAAGAGGAGTTGAAGCCTCATCGTTGTATAGCATATATTCGTGATGATTTTCTTATTGAAGATGCTAAAGCTGTTATTGCTGAAGCCTATATTAGTGAAGAGAGAGAAAAATTTCTTCTCTTAGGAGCAAAGAGTTTTAATGCTGTTTCTCAAAATTCCTTATTAAAAATTATTGAAGAGCCTCCAAGTAATATTATCTTTATTTTATTAGCACCTACAAAATCACTTTTTTTACCTACAATTCGTTCACGTTTACCAATGGTAAATCTAAAAGAACATACGGCGATAATGCCTCTTAACATTTCATTGAAAGATTTAGATATTCAGACACTTTTTTCTTTTGTTAAAGAGAATGAAAAATATAAAAAACATGAATTGAAACAACTAATTGAGCAGATATATCATCATGCTTGTATTAATGAAGCAGTGGCTCTCAATAAAGAACAACTTGATGCCTTTGAGCTTGCGTATCGACTGGTACCACTTAATGGAAGATCACAAAGTATTTTAGTGATGTTATTAATGACATTTATTCCGGAGCCACGTCGTGGATATTGAGAGGCTCTCTTGCTCTTTACATGTAAAGCGAGTACTGCAAGAATTAGGTGTTGATGGAGGAGGAATAAGTATCCTTGCCTCGAAGATGAAGCTCCATTTTTTCTATATAAGAGCCTTACATGTAGGGGGTGCTAATATCTTAAAACAAGATGCTCTCTCTATTGGTGCGGACCTTGCGGTACCTAAAGGAACGGTACTTGCCACAACCTCACATGTTGATGCTATTTTAATTGCTAATACTAAACAACTTAAAGAGCTTAGTCGTAAAGAGTTAGCACAGCCTTTTGGTCTAAAAAATTTGGCATTAGAATTACAAATTTTTTTAAAAGCATATCATCCTAAGACCCCTAAGGTAATGGGGATTATCAATGCCAATGATGATAGTTTTTATGCTTTGAGCCGTTTTAGAGATAAAGAAGCCTTACATGTAATTATAAATATGATAGAAGAGGGTGCTGATATTATTGATATTGGGGGAGTTTCTTCACGTCCGGGCAGTGTATCTGTAAGTGCAGATGAAGAACTTCAACGTGTTAAGCCTATTATTGATTTACTTCATGAGCAGAATGTGTACGATAGTGCAAGCTTGAGTATTGATAGTTATACTCCTAGTGTTGTAGAGTATGCCCTTGATAAAGGCTTTGGTATAGTCAATGATATTACAGGTTTGCAAGATGATGCTATTTGTGAATTATGCTCTCAATATAGTGCTACTGCTGTTATTATGCATATGCAAGGTACACCACAAATAATGCAAAATAGTCCCTCTTACGAAGCTGTTATTAGTGAAGTGAGTAGTTTTTTTCAAGAGAGAATTGAGAAAGCCAAGCACTTTAGTATTGAAAACCTTATTTTAGATGTTGGAATTGGTTTTGGAAAACGCCTTGAAGATAATATTGCATTAATTGCACAGTTAGAGCATTTTTTGAAGTTAGGCTATCCCCTTCTAGTAGGGGCAAGTCGTAAATCAATGATTGATGCAATCTATCCCTCTATGACTGAGGAGCGTTTGGGTGGTTCTTTAGCCTTACATGTAAAGGCTATTGAAAATGGTGCAGAGATTATTCGTGTACATGATGTAAAAGAACATGTCCAAGCACTTAAAGTATGGCAAGCACTTAGCAGATAATATTGTGCTATGATTGCATCAATAATTAATTTAGTATAGGACTGTATGGACATTTTTATTATCATTGCGCTTATTAGTGCTTCGGGTATGTTTTCGGGCTTAACAATTGGCCTTATGGGGCTTTCTGTCGATGAGGTGCAACGCTCTTCTGATTTAGGTGATATAAATGCTATACGTGTTTTGCCTATTGTTAAGCGAGGTAATTTACTTCTTGTAACACTTCTATTAGGAAATACTGCCGTTAATGCAACGCTCTCTATTTTCTTAGGCGGGGTTGTAGGCGAGGGTGTTATGGCAGGAGTTATCTCTACCGCACTTATTTTAATTTTTGGTGAAGTCCTCCCTGCGGCCATCTTAACCCGTCATGCCCTGTTTGTAGGTGCGCGTGTTGCTGGTGTAGTTCGTATTTTAATGTTTATACTCTACCCTTTTGCAGGACCAATTGCCTTTGTCTTAGACCGTACTTTAGGTGCAGAACTCCCCGAGCTTCTTAATCGTCGTGAACTTCGTCATGTAATTGAGACTCATCATAATGCAGATGAGAGTGATATTGATGCCTTAGATAGAAATTTAATTTTGGGTGCGCTCTCCTTACAAGATCTGAGTGTTGAGAGTATTATGACACCCAAAGATAAGGTGCATACAGTTGGATTTAAAGATGAGCTAAATGAAGCTAAAATCATGGAGCTTAAAGATAGCGGTTATACTCGTTTTCCTGTACTTCAAGATGATCGTATTGTTGGAGTTTTAAATATTAAAAGACTCTTAGGATTAGGTGATGAAATTGGCAGTGTTGAAGATTTTACCTCAGGACATAAGTTTGTACATGTACCAGCAGATGCAAAAACAGATGATATGCTTCACCGTATGATTAAAGGAAAAGTTCATATGGCAACTGTTGTCGGACAGTCAGAATGGATCGGTATTGTTACAATGGAAGATATTCTTGAAGAGATAGTAGGGCATGAAATCTCTGATGAGTTTGGGCATTAAATCACCCAAACTTACCCGTAATATACTCCTCTGTTAAACGCTCCTTTGGTGTCACGAACAGATCTTCTGTAACACCCAATTCAATTAACTCTCCTAGATACATAAACCCTGTATAATCACTCACACGTGCAGCTTGTTGCATATTATGCGTTACGATAATAATAGAAACCTTCTCTTTGAGTTCAATAACGAGTTTTTCAATGCCTTGCGTAGAGATAGGATCAAGTGCTGAAGTTGGCTCATCAAAAAGTAAAACTTCTGGTTCAACAGCAATAGCTCTAGCGATACACAGACGCTGCTGTTGTCCTCCTGAAAGACCATTTGCGTCATGTTTGAGACGAGCGCTTACCTCTTTCCAAATGGCTGCATCTTGGAGGGCTTTTTCTACACGATCGTTTAGCTCAGACTTGTTTTTGATACCTTGTAGGCGTAATCCATAGGCTACATTATCATAGATGCTCATTGGAAAGGCGGTTGGTTTTTGAAAAATCATGCCGATATGGGTACGAAGTTTAATGAGGTCTTCTTTAGGCTCTAAAATATTACGTCCCTCAAATTCAATAAGACCCTCATACTTATTCCCAGGATATAAGTCATGCATGCGATTAAATGCACGTAGTAGTGTTGTTTTACCACAGCCAGATGGACCAATAAGCGCTGTAATAGAGTTTTTAGCAATAGGCATGCTAATCTTTTTTAAACTAGGTTCTGGTGCGCCATTATAAGTAAAATCAAAATCTTTTACTTCAAGTGCTTTTTCTTCTGGGATATCAATTATAGTTGCCATTATTTGCCTTTTCTTTTCATAATTAAGAGTCGTCCGATAATATTTAGACTTAAAATAAACATCGATAAAATAAATGCTGCCGCCCAACCGATACTTTGCCAATCAGTATAAGGACTTGTAGCGTAGTTGTACATAGTTACGGTGAGTGATGCCATTGGTTCGTTTAAGTCGGTACTTAAAAAGTTATCATTAAATGAGGTAAAGAGTAGGGGAGCCGTCTCCCCTGCAACCCTAGCAATACCAAGTAAAACCCCCGTAAGAACTCCTACTTTTGCACCACGATAGACAACACTCATAATTACCTTATATTTAGGGGCACCTAGAGCAAAAGCTGCCTCACGAAGTGTTGAAGGAACAAGTTGAAGCATATCATCTGTAGTTCGTAAGATAATTGGAATCATAATAATAGTAAGTGCAGCGACTCCAGCCCAACCGCTAAAATGCCCCATAGGAATAACTATCACTGCATAAACAAAAGAGCCAATAACAATACTTGGGGCACTCATCATAATGTCGGAAATATCACGAATAGTATTGGCAAGTTTAGATTTTTGACCATATTCACTTAAATAGGTTCCCCCTAAAATACCAAGAGGTACTCCAATGAGTGTTGCGGTTCCTACAATAATAAGTTGTCCAATAAGTGCATGTTTCAATCCACTCTCTTCATACCCAGGAGGTGCTCCCTCAAAGGCAAAAATTTCCCAATTAATGGCTTCAATACCATTAATGACCAAAACTGAAAGTATCCAGAGTAGAAAAGCAATCCCAATAAGAGCAGAAATTGTAGATAAAGCCATAACGATTTTATTCATTAGCATACGTTTTTCGATAGCGCTCATGAGGCTCTCCTTGTTTTACGCAAAAAGTAAAATTTTGAGATAGAGATAATAGTAAAACTGATAATAAGTAAGATAAGCGCTAATTCAAAGAGGCTTGAAAAGTATAAATCAGTATCGGCTTCAGTAAATTCATTGGCTAGTGTTACAGGAATTGATGTTGCTGGTGCGGTGATATCGGTAGAGATCTTATGGACATTACCCATAACAAAAGTAACTGCCATTGTTTCACCAATAGCACGCCCTAGTGCTAAAATCATGGAACCAATAATTCCTGCCTTAGCGTAAGGAATAACAATATCTTTAATTACATCCCATTTTGTCCCACCAAGTGCATAGGCTGACTCTTTTAAAATATCAGGAGTGGTATTCATAGCATCACGGGTAACTGCAGCCATAAAAGGTAAAATCATAATAGCAAGAACAATACCTGCAGTAAGCATACCAATACCTAGACCACCAAAAATATCACGAATAATAGGAACAAAGTAAAAAAGTCCCCACATTCCATAGATTACTGAGGGAATTGCTGCTAAAAGCTCAATCGAAACACCAACAGGAGATTTTAGCTTTTCAGGGGCAAGTTCACTTAAAAAGATAGCTACACCAATAGCAATAGGAACTGCAAGAATCATTGCCAAAAAGGTAGAGATAACGGAACCTAATATAGCAGGTAAGGCTCCGAATTTTTCAAGATTTGGTGCCCATTTGGTATCGGTAATAAAATTAAAACCAAAGGCCTCTATTGATTCTAGAGAGTTTTGAAATAAGACTGTAAAAATCCATGCTACAATAAGTAAGACTGAAAAAGCAATAATACGAGTAGAGTGCTCAAACGCCTTGTCCAAAAGATTAGTTTTCATAAATCTTCATCTCGCCGCCACGCTCAGCATAGACCATAAGTTTTGCAACATTAACACTGCGATCACAAGCACGTTCTAGTTTACGGAGTGTCATAAGAACTTTAACATATTCCATAGAGAGCTCTTCTCCTTTTGTGATTTGTTTGAGAATGTCTTTTTCTAAGATAGCAAAAAGGTCATCACTTTGACTCTCTTCAACCATAACTTTACGATAAGTGTCTTCTACATCACAAGATTCTACATCTTCAAAGCATTGAGTAATATAATTGAGAGCATTGATACTGCTTTTATGTAGCAAAATAATGGTTGCATCTAATGGCTCTAAATCACTATCACCTTTACAGTGCTCTTGCATACGTTTGGCATATTTTTTTATTCCCTCACCAATACGTACAAACTCATTATTCATTTTTAAGTACGAGACTAGCATACGAAGTTCTTGTGCTTCTGGACCAAAAAGAGCAAAGGTCTTAATAATCTCATTATCTAATGAATTAGCATTACTTTGAAGTTGCAGTAGTTGTTCTTTGACAATACTAAATTTGGCGTTATCTCTATCTTTATAAGCTTCAAGTGTGAGTATGGAAGCTTCTGTTATCTCTTTTAATGAGTTAATAATAGTCTCTCGAATATCTCGAACTTTATTTTCATAGCGTGCTAGCATTGTGTGTATATCCCTTAGAGAAATTTTTTGAAAGTCTAGCCTTGCAATGTTACAAATTGATTACGTTACATGTAACCTTCTTGTTACCAAACTCACCTATCATTTCGATATCAAATTTACCGGAGGACATCATAATTATGTTCAAAAAAATCGTATCTACACTTGTATTAGCAAGCGTTGTTATCACATCTTCATACGCAGGAGATAAGCTTAATGGTGCAGGTGCATCTTTTCCAGCACCACTCTATTATGACTGGGCATATCAGTATCGTAAAACGACAAAAAATCGTGTGAACTATCAATCAATAGGTTCAGGTGGAGGTATTAAACAAATCTCTAATCGTATTGTAGATTTTGGTGCTTCTGATAAACCACTAAAAAGTAAAAAATTAGCGAAATCAAAACTACTTCAATTCCCAGCAGTTATTGGTTCTATTGTTATTGCGTTTAATGTTCCTGGTGTTAAAGATGAGGTACTTAAACTTAAAAATAGTGTAGTTGCTGATATCTTTGCTGGTGTTATTACAAAATGGAATGATGCAGCAATTGCAGCAGATAATAAAGGTGTTGCTCTTCCTGATGAAAAAATCATTGTAGTTCACCGCTCAGATGGATCTGGAACAACATATAACTTTTCATACTACCTAGATGGAAGTTCACAAAACTGGAAAGAAAACTATGGTGTTGGTAAAACAATTGATTGGGCTGTCGGTATTGGCGGAAAAGGAAATGAGGGTGTTGCAAACCTTGTAAAGCAGACACCTTATACTATTGGTTATATTGAGAATGCTTATAAAGAGAAAAACCATCTCTCAGCAGCAGTGCTTCAAACACAAAGTGGAAAATGGGTTATAGCTAATGAAGAGAACTTTAAATCAGCCGCAAAATATGCTTCATGGACAAAAGAAGATAACTTTTATGCGATGTTAGCACTGCAACCAGGTGATACTTCATATCCAATCGTAGCAGCAACATTTATTTTATTGCCAATAGAAAAAACAGTTACAAATAAACAGATAATTGCATTTTATGATGATGCTTTTAAAAATGGTGATAAATCTGCTAAAAAATTAGGATATATTCCTCTGCCTGAAGCAACTAAAAATATGATTCGTGAATACTGGAAAACGAACGTTAAATAATTTCCTCTTTTCTCCCCTTAGATGGGGCTTAGTGCCCCTCTTTCTTTTGCAATGTAACCATATTGTAACCTCTATGTAACCAAACTGTTATAAAATTCTCATACTAAAAATTTGGAGTAATCAAACATGAGAAAAATCGTTTTATCAACATTAGCTGCATTGGCTATAGCAACAGTATCTGCAAGCGGATCTACAAAGCTTTATGTAGATGATCAGGGTCAAGTATTTACTAAGGCTGGAGAAGGCAGAGAAGCTTTAAAAGCTGTACCTGTTGAGGCGAAAACATCAAAATTGAAATTTAGCGGTACTCACTACTTAGGTTTTGCTAATAAAAATGTTGATGGGGGAGATGCTACTAATAATTTTGAAATGAGAAGAAACTATCTGCAAGTAAAAGCATATTTACTAGAAGATTCAAAATCTTTTTTACGTGTAACTTTAGATGCTACCTACTCTAACTCTAAACAAGCTGATGCTGATGGAAACTATGATGGTTATGCAAAAGTTTTTGTAAAGTATGCATATCTTTATTTAGATAATATTCTTCCTGCAACTGGTATGGAATTTGGTATGGTTCACCGTCCATGGATTGATTATGAAGAGCATCAAGGTTGGTGGATGCGTTCAATAAGCAAAGTTTTTGTTGAAGCAAGTGAAGCATCACATCTTACTAATTCAGCAGATTTAGGTTTTAATATTCAAACAAAAACACCTTATTTTACATCTGAATTAGGTATATTTAACGGTGAGGGTTACCATGGGCAAAATGACTCTGGTGATGTAAGCATTGGTGATGGTGTCTCTGCTGAGTGGAGAGCAACTGTTGCTGCGCTTGGAAATGGTGAAAAGAAAAGAAAACCACTCAAAGATAGTTACTTAGATGCTTCTTTCTTTGGTCAATACAACATGAATAACTCTAAAAATGAGGGCACTATTGATGCTAAAACTGAAGCACAGACTTATGTATGGTATGGCGCTCATGCGGTATATAACATGCCATCATTTTTGATCTCTGCACAGTATGTTGTATCTGAAAATGATGCAG
>JAYEPE010000221.1:0-1532 GCA_034723735.1 Campylobacterota bacterium
GGAGAGCAATATTTTACCCGCTCTTGGGTAAAATATTGGCTCCTGCGTTTTGTTATGATGTCGTGTTTTTCATCTTCTTGCACTTCAAACTGAAGTCAGTTTACTTGCTAAGATTTTAGCAGGTTTTTACTTCTTTTTAGTTTGTTGGCTTTTTTGTCAATTTAGCGTTTTGTTTCAGTTCTACATGTAGGGCTGAAATAGTTTTATAACGCTACATGTAGAGTTGCTAAACTCAATATTTTCTTATCTTAAGCAAGGTGCTTATGATAGACTCATAACGTTCGTCGTGAGCAATAGTTTCGCCGTAGGGAAAACTATTGGCTCCATGTTTTTGTTATCTGTGCAGTTTGTTTTTTAAACATATTGTTATTTTGTATATCTGCACGAACTTGATTCCCCATATTCACATGATTTTTTAAATAAAGGTAAAGCCTTCTTAATGTTTTTTTCTGTCATTTTACTACCATAGTAATATCTAAAAGCAACTTGATAACATCCTTCAGAATCTTTGTTGTCACATTCTTTCATAAAGATATTAAGGGACTTTGTATAATATTTTTTTGCTAACTTCTTATCTTCTTTAACTATAACTCCTAATGAGTATATAAAGCCTAACCTCTCGCAAGACTTACCTATATTGGCATTACATTCTTCTTTAGAGTATTCAATAGACTTTTCGTAATATTTTAAGGATTTGCTTTTATCAATTACAACGCCTTTTCCTCTTTTGTATGCTCCACCAAGTGCATAACATGCCCCAGCATATTTATTTTGACAACTTTTTGTAAGGTGCTTCATCATGATCTTGTAGTCTTGATCAATTCCCCATCGCATACCATCATATGCCTGAGCAAGAAAGGCACACGCTTTTCCATTACCTGCATCACAATATTTTTTTGATAAGCTAAGTGATTTGTCATAATATATCTGCGCTTTCGCTTTATCTTCCCGAAGTTTATATTTATTTTCCCCTGTCAAATACATGCCAGCTAAGTCATTACAAGCCTTATACTCACCTTTCTCACAACCATCTGTATTTCCAATTAATGTTCCATAGTTATAGCAGTATGCGTTAGTAGCCACGCTTATTACAAATACTATATAAATTAGTGTTCGTTTCATATACAGTCCTTTATCAGATAACGGTCGAGGAGAGCAATAGTTTTCCCGCTAGGGTAAACTATTGGCTCCTGCGTTTTGTTATGATGTCGTGTTTTTCATCTTCTTGCACTTCAAACTGAAGTCTGTTTACTTGCTAAGATTTTAGCAGGTTTTTACTTCTTTTTAGTTTGTTGGCTTTTTTGTCAATTTAGCTTTTTGTTTCAATTCTACATGTAGGGCTGAAATAGTTTTATAACGCTACATGTAGAGTTGCTAAACTTTAGCACTTTTTTTATTTTAAGCAAGGTGCTTACGATAGACTCATAACTATTTATTCATTCCCATTATAGTGAACTAAGACTTAATATCCATAATTAATGGAACACAAAAAATATCCCCTCAAAAGTAGAAATCTGCTTGATTTTATCAAG
>JAYEPE010000221.1:1542-2394 GCA_034723735.1 Campylobacterota bacterium
TTTTCATTTTTAACAAAATTAACCTTAAGTAAAAAGTGTCCTTTTAGCATTAAATAAGCCATTATTTGGACAAAGTGTTCCGTTATTTGTTAAATAATCCATTAAAAGGACAAAATGTCCCTTAAGGAAGTTCAACAACCTGTAATATTTGGAACTTTCTTAAAACTATGAAGGCTACAGATATAATTTACTACAGGAGTTCACTAAGAATAAATATTAAAAATTATCTCTGTATGTATCCCTTTTTTTAATATTTCCTTTATATCCAAGCCTTTTATTTCCATTTTCATAAACTCATCAATAGATTGAATTTTATTTTGAGCTATAGCTTTTAATACCAAACCTCGATATGCTTTTGCCCAGTGACTTACAACCTTGTCATTTTTCAAAAATTTCAATGTAACATAATCTGAACTTGGTTTATAAAATTTATTATAAAATCCTGCTCTTAAATCGAGATATACTTCATCACTCAACATTTCATCGAGGCTTTCAGAGAAATGTTTCTCATAAAATATTTCTACTGCAAAGTCATCAATCTTTTCACCTTGTTTTAATTTATACTCAGGTATACCAAAGTCACCAGCTAAAAGTGGTCCAAATAAATTTGAAAAAATAACTGTATTCTTATCTATATATTCCCTAGACTCATCATCTAATGTACTATAGTCCAAGTAGTCAAAAGCAACTCCATCATATCTTTCTATTACTTTCATTAGGGGTTGATTGTAAATATTAGTTTTATATTTTTCAAATTTTTTATAATCTTTTATTCCAAAAAAAGAGCTAAGAACTTCATCTGTTGAAATACTCACAAAATTATTATACTTATCTAAGACTTCTTGTCTCAAG
>JAYEPE010000222.1:0-2368 GCA_034723735.1 Campylobacterota bacterium
TACACGAATGCAACGATTCTATATCGCACGCGTGGCGACTCAAGATGATGTTGATAGACTTCAAGCGGCTTTTGATACCAATATTTATGAGATGGAGTCTCTGAAATTTGAGATTCTCTCTCTTTTGAAATCTTTAGAGCTTAATGTAGGTAAAAACATTACAAGCCTTGAGACATCCAAATTTCAAGAGTTTCAAAAGAGCGAACTTGAGCTTATCGATAGTGTAAAGTCTCTAATGGCTCAAAAAGATGCTCTTATTAGTGGTGCGGAATCAATTGATAGTACCTATTATCCCCAAATTAGAGTTGAAGATACCTACAGTATGTACGGCTACAACCGAACCGATACCTTGCACCCCGAAGGTGTTGATAATCAAAACAGACTCTTGCTCACCCTAAATTTACGACTTTTTGATAATGGCACGCTCTCGAAAACGAAAGAGGCACTTTTAAGTAACTCGCAAGCTCTTAATACCCAAGTAGCCTACGAAACAAAAGAGCAAGAGATGCAATATAAACTTGCTATCTCAAGAATACAGACAAACACAATAAAAATTAAAAGTGCTTCAAGTGCTCTCACTGCAGCCTCAAGTGCCTTTAAAACTATTAGTAAAAAATATGATGCTGGAATTGTTGATAATGTTGTCTATCTTGATGCACTTAGTTCTCAAACAGCGGCTAAAGCACTCTATGAAACATCACTAAATGATTTAGAAGTTGCCTATGCTTTTTACTACTTTTACGCAGGAAAAAATATCGAGGAGTTTTTACAATGAAAAAAATAATCTTACATGTAATCATTTTACTTTCTAGTTTAAGTGCATCAGAGATCTATGCAACTTTTAATATCGAAGCCCAAAAGAGTGCCAATCTTGCCTTTTATTCTAGTGGTATTGTAGAGAAAATCCATGTTGATGTTTCTAGTATTGTCAAAAAAGGCGATACATTAGTTGAACTTCAAAATGATGATGTAAAAGCATCACTTGCAATGGCAAAAGCTTCACTCAAAAATACAGAGATTTCTCTTAAATTTGCCAAAAAAGATTATGAGCGTCAACTGCTTATTAAAGACCTCATCGATGAAGCAAAGTTTGATCAATATCTTCTTGGTTTTGAAAAAGCAAAGGTAGCCGTTATACAAGCTAAGGCCAATGTTGCGTATCAGCAATCACTCCTAAATAGAACTTTTATCAATGCTCCTTTTGATGGAATTATCTTTGAAAAGAGTGTTGAAGTTGGGGATGTTGTTAGCGGTATGATGCTTAGAACTATTTTTAAAATACAGAGTCTCAATGAGCGAAAACTCATCTTTGAATATGATCAAAAATATTGGAAAACAGTAAAAATAGGAGATAGTGTTACTTATACTGTTAATGGAGATGTAAAACTTTATAAAGGAAAGATTTCTAAAATCTATCCACAGGCTAACAGTGATAATAGAAAGATAAAAGCTGAAATTGAAGCCGAAGGTTTTATTGTTGGTCTTTTTGGTGATGGCACTATTATCACCCAAAACAAGAAGTAGGCTTACATGTACAAGTTAGCTATTAACAGACCTATAACAACTTTGATGTATGTTATTACGCTCATAATCTTTGGATTGATGAGTTTTAAATCCATGCCATCAGCACTTTTTCCAAATATTGACTTTCCTATGGTCACTATTCAAACTGTTTATCCTGGGGCGGAAGCAAGTACTATAGAATCACAAGTTACTGATAAGATTGAAGAAGCTATCTCACGTATTGGGGGAATAGATTCTATCACCTCAACAAGCAGTGAGGGCATTAGCGTAGTTATGGTCAAGTTCTTTTTAGAACGTGATATTAATGAAGCCACAAATGATGTTCGTGATAAGGTGGCTGCTGTTATTTTACCTCGTGACGCTAAAACACCACTTGTTAGCAAACTTGATATTGGTGGAGCTTCAGTTATCAATATCTTTTTAACTGCTTCAAATGATAGTGTTAAAAACTTGATGCTATTTGCTGATGAAAAAGTCAAACCAAAATTGCAAAAAATCAATGGTGTTGGTGCAGTAAAGATTATCGGTTACAAAGACAGAGAGATTAAAATCTATCCTAATCCACGACTTTTAAATAAGTTTGGCATTACCGTAACTGAGCTCAATCAAATCGTTGCTCGTGAAAATGTCAAAATTGGTGGTGGAAAACTTATATCTTCAGATAAAGAATTTACCCTTAAGACTAAAGCAGATGCATTGAGTGTTGCACAACTCAAAAATATCACTATCAAAGACAGTATCAAACTCAAAGATATTGCCGATGTTATCGATGGCATGAGTGATGCCAAAAGTTTTGCTTCATATGATGGTGTTGAGGGCGTTATGCTTGAGGTGCAAAAAATCT
>JAYEPE010000223.1:0-2364 GCA_034723735.1 Campylobacterota bacterium
AGTGGATTAAGATAATGTGTAGGTAAAAAAGTAACACGGTTCAGTTGTATTTGCAATACTCCATCAATTTTCGTACCATTATTGTCAAGAAGATAGAAAGTATCAGAAGTTACCGTTGAGGCATCAATATCTTTAGAAAAATCAAGATATAGATAAGCATTTGTAGGAACCAATGAGCTATTGTGGGCATTTCGAAGTGTTAAATACGATTTCTTCTCTTCTTTATAGGAACTGTCACATCCTAAAAAAAGCAATACCAACAGTAATATATAACTAAAATGAAAAGTTTTAATTTGATACATGTTGCTATGATAGCGAAGATAAGCAAAAAAATCTATTTTAATTATAAGATAAAACCGTCTTTTAGTCTTTATAAAGTATAATGCACAAATTTTTTAAAAGGACTATGACACCATGGAAATATTAGCACAGCTATTACCATTCGTATTTTTAATCGGGATTATGTATTTTATTATTATCCGCCCACAAAACCAGCAAGCAAAAAAGCATCGAGAGATGATTGAGGCTTTAGAAAAAGGTGACAAAATTGTTACTTCTGGTGGTTTAATTGTAGATGTGAAAAAAGTTGAAAATGATTTCTTCTCTGTAAAACTTAACAATGATGTTGTTGTTAAACTTGATAAGCAATCTGTTGCACGAAAGTACGAGGATGAAGCTTAATTTTCGTATTGTAATTTTTGCTTTCGCAATAGCTTTTGGACTATTTTTCTCAGCTCCATCACTTCTGCAACTCGATAAAGGCGCAAAAATCACCTTGGGGCTTGATCTTCAAGGGGGACTGCATATGCTTTTGGGTGTTAAAACCGAAGAGGCAGTAGTCTCACGTCTAAAATCAGTAGCTTCAAGTGTCAAACACTTTTCTAATCGTGAAGATATTTTACTTGATGAGCTTAGTGTTGGTGAAGAAGCTGTCTCTTTTGTTGTTCTTGATAGTGATGATATGCCTGCTATAGATGCTATGCTCAAAGAGATTGAAGATTTAAGTGTGCAAAAGCAGGGTGAGCAGTATCATTTGAGCTTTTCTGAAGAAGCTGTCTTAAAGATTCAAGCACAAGCAATTGATCAAGCTATTGAGACTATTCGAAATCGACTTGATCAGTTTGGACTTGCTGAGCCTACCGTTGCCCGTCAGGGTGAAGAGAAAATTCTTGTAGAACTCCCAGGTATTAAAACAGCTGAAGATGAACGACGCGCTCGTGAACTAATCTCACGTGCTGCAAAGCTTGAATTGATGGCTGTTGATGAAGAGCGTGCTATGCGTGTGTATCAGATGAGTGATGCGGAAGCAGCCGAATATGGTGATATTATTCTTGAAGATGCCGAGCGCCCAGGTGTAAAACACTTAGTATATGAGATTCCTATCTTGGATGGAGGAATGCTAACGGATGCTTCAGTAGGTTTTAATCAAAATAATCAACCTCTTATTAATTTCTCGCTTGATTCTGAAGGTGCTCAAATATTTGGAGACTTTACAGGTAAAAATGTAGGCAATCGCCTTGCAGTTGTTCTTGATGGCAAGGTGATGTCAGACCCTGTTATTAATGAACGTATTGGTGGGGGTGCTGGTCAAATTAGTGGACAATATACTGTTGCAAGTGCAAACGATTTAGCAATTGCTTTACGCTCAGGTGCTCTTCTTGCACCTATATACTTAATGGAAAAACGTTCTGTTGGTCCAAGTTTGGGTGCTGATAGTATTAAAGCAAGTCTTATTGCACTTATTGGTGGTTTTGTTTTAGTTATTATCTTTATGGTTATCTATTACCGTTCAGCAGGTGTAGTTGCTAATATTGCACTGATTTCAAACTTGTTTATTATTCTTGCAGTAATGGCACTTTTTGGAGCGACCTTAACCCTACCAGGTATGGCAGGAATTGTTCTGACGGTCGGGATGGCCGTAGATGCTAATGTTATTATCTCTGAGCGTATTCGTGAGCTTCTTTATCAAGGCCATTCGATTCATAAAGCCATTGAAGATGGTTATGATAACGCAATGAGCGCAATTTTAGATGCTAATATTACGACCTTAATTGCAGCAGTTGTGCTTTATGCTTATGGTAGTGGGGCCGTAAAAGGTTTTGCAATTACAATTAGTATTGGTATTTTAGCGTCTATGCTGACTGCTATTTTAGGAACTCATGGTATTTATGAGATGTTAGAGTCAAAAATTCAAAAATCAAAAGACCTTTATTTTTGGTTTGGCGTAAAGAAGGAGGTGTAAATGGAGTTTTTTAAATATTCAAAAACTTATGATTTTATGGGAATGTCTAAAAAGACAATCTTTATTTCCATTACTTTAGTTTTAGCTTCGTACATACTTTTATTTACTAAGGGTCTTAACTA
>JAYEPE010000224.1:0-11787 GCA_034723735.1 Campylobacterota bacterium
AATACTTTTAAATAGAAAGCTATATCAACCTGCAAAATCTACTCGCAATCTTGTCGGAATTTTTTAATCTCTCTTTTTTGATAATGAAAAATTATATCATAAAAGTGGAGATTCACTCACAGGGGTGGAACTTTAACGCAACAGTCACCATTCGATGGAGCTAAGGGCAGTGCTGTTTTAAAAATTGCTGATAAAATGAAGTTCGAAAGCAGGCGTATTAGAGTGATGCCTTCTCTTTATAGTTTTCTAAAACTTCATTAGCTTCAACGGTATCAATTTTATCAAGTTGAAGGTAAGATTCTAGCTCTTGCTCTTTTGTATCTAATATGCTTTCAAATTCACTTTGTGTTGCGGGTTTAGAATCATGAAACTTGTCCAAAACGATATTATTATTGCCAATAACTACCAAATAGCTTTCATCTGCATAATCTAGCATCATAACGCTGTTGTGTTGATCAAGAGGTTTTTGAAAGCGGATGCTTGCTTCAGTTGGATGTGAAATCTCTTTTTTGGATTTAAAGACTGAAGGTTGTGAGCTATTAGTCGCACTATTTGCCATAGATCGTTTAAGCCAAAAAAGAATAATAATTCCAAGAGTAAGGATGACAATCACAAGAATATAGTTCTCTTCAAGCTCACTGCTCTGTTTTGTGGGTAAGTTTGAAAGATTTTTAGCATCATCTTTGGAATGGTTTTTTTCTGTAGTAGGCATCTGGATAAATCGTAATCGTAAACCATAAGCATCTGCAGTTTTTGATGCTTTCATCGTAACATACTTAGGAATACGGGCAATAATTTCTACCTGAGAATTGATAGGGGTAATTGTGAGTTTATTCAAGAATTTTGAGTTTAATGTTTTTACTTTAGGAGATTCAATAGTGACATTACTCAATTTAATAAGAACAGTTTCTGCTTTACGTTTTTGTGTTATTGTCCCTTCAAATGGTGTATCAAAGGTTAGCATTAAATCAACACGATCTGTCCTATCATAAACATTATAATTTAAAATTTGTGAGGCAAAAAGCCAAAAAGGGATGAGGATAAAAAAGACTATTTTCATAAACGCTCTTTAGATAGATAGTATAAAACTGCACTAGAATCAAGTACTTCATTAATACGAATTGCAAGATTTTTTTCATAAACCATAACTTCACCCTTGCCAATAATACGACCATTGACATAAGATTCAACACTTTCACCTGCTGGCTTATTTAGATCAATAACAGAACCTTTTTCCAATTTTAAAATATCTGAAACGGAGAGTTCAGTTTCACCCAAATCAGCTACAAATTCTATCTCCATATCCAAGAGACCTTCATAGTTCATCCACGATAACTCTTGCGTATTAAAAACTTTTTCTTTAAGAGTCTTATCTGTTTGCGTAGTTTCACTCATAAAATTAGAGTTCCTTTGTTGCGATTATTACGGTGTGCTCATTAATGCTAAGAATACTTTGATCGTCACTAGGCAAATCAAAATAATCAAATTTTTCAAAAATAGGTGTTCCTATACTAAAAGGTACAACATTCTCTTCTTCAGCAATAACTTTTGCACTTCCAATGACCATATTAGCTGTTTCAAGTGCAAAATCTTTGAGTGTCTCTTCATCAGTAATATCTTCACCTAGAAAAAGTTTTGCAATCTCTTTCAAAAGTGCTTCGTCACAAGCAAGATAGACACGTTTAGACTCTCCACTCAGCATAGCTACATCGATATAAGCAATAAATGTTCTCACTTTAGGTAGTTGATTGATTTTTTCAAAAGAAGCTTGAAGTTGATGACTTGAAAAGTTTTGTGCTGCTGTTTCAATGTAATGAATCATGTTGACTCCCTAATAAGGTGTTAATTACCAATGATTATACGCAAAAGCTTTTGAATAGCATATTAAAGCCTTACATGTAAGAAGATTAAATTTAATTTTAATGCTCTCTTCAAGCCTCCCTTGAGTATAATTTCAAAAAAGTTTTAGGGATATATGTGATTGAACTTGCTTTTCTTGGTCTGAATGTTGGAGTCTTATCGGGATTTTTCGGTATTGGTGGTGGGACGATACTTGTTCCGCTATTACTGATGATGGGTTATGATATGAAAAGTGCTATTGGTATAGCTATTGTGCAGATGGTCTTTAGCTCTCTATTTGGCTCTTATGTTAACAAGAAGAAAGGGACACTTAATATCTCTATGGTGCTTTCACTAGGACTTGGTGGCTTTGTTGGAGCCTTATCAAGTTCTTTTTTGATTAGCTCTTTTGATGCTAAAGTTTTAGAGTGGGTCTTTTTTGCATTTGTGATTTTTGCACTGATACGTCTATATTTTAAGACAGTGCAAGAGCAAAAGACTAAAGTTGTGCACCCTATAATACTTTTTACTCTTGGTCTCATCGTTGGTGCAATTTCAATTTCCATCGGAGTAGGGGGTGCTTTATTGCTTACTCCAATTCTTGTAGGTTTCTTACATGTAAGCCTCAAAGAAGCGATAGCTGCAGGACTATTTTTTGTGGTTTTCTCTTCTATTTCAGGCTTAATTAGTTTAAGTTTTAATGGTAGCATTGATTATTATCATGGCATAATTATTGGTATCGCTTCACTTTTTGGAGTCTATGGTGGTATTTGGTTAAAACATCAGACAGATGATATCCTTCAAAAACGACTATTAGTGCTATTTTATGCACTTATAGCAACATATTTATTTTTCAGATTGGTAGTTAATGGATAAGCAGTTAATAAAAGTTCGTGGTGCAAGAGAAAATAATCTTAAAAATATCTCTATTGATATTCCAAAAAATAAATTGGTTGTCTGTACAGGTTTAAGTGGTAGTGGAAAATCTACACTTGCTTTTGATACACTTTATGCGGAGGGACAACGCCGTTACATGGAATCACTTTCAAGTTATGCTAGGCAGTTTTTAGACCGTATAGGCAAACCTGATGTAGATAAGATTGAGGGATTAACCCCTGCCATTGCTATTGATCAAAAAACAACTTCCAAAAATCCACGCTCAACCGTAGGAACCATTACTGAAATTTATGATTATTTTCGTCTTCTTTATGCACGTATAGGTGTGCAACATTGCCATCATTGTGGCAAGCAGATTTCTCAAATGAGTGCTTCAGATATTATCAATCAAGTGAAAAAATTACCTTTAGGAGCCAAAGTAGTTATTTTAGCACCACTGATTCGAGAGAAAAAAGGTAGCTTTGCTGATTTACTTGAATCCTTGGTTCATAAGGGCTATGTTCGTGCGATGATTGATGGGGTGATGGTACGTCTTGATGATGAGATAGAGCTTTCTAAAACTAAAAAACATACTATTAAAGTGGTTATTGACCGTATTGTTATGAAAGAAGATAATCAAGACCGTATTGCCCAAGATGTGGAACGTGCTTTAAAAGAGAGTTATGGAGAGGTAGAACTTGAAATTCTTAATCATGAAGAGCTAGGAATGCGAGAAAAACTCATTCACTACAGCGAGCATAATGCCTGTTTTGATTGTAAGGTGAGTTTTGAACCACTTGAACCGCTTAGCTTCTCTTTCAACTCGCCTAAAGGAGCATGCCCTGAGTGTGATGGCTTGGGAATTCGTTATGCACTAGACCATGAAAAGATAATTGATGGTGATTTATGTATTGAAAAAGGGGCAGTTAAAATAGTGTATGGTTTTAATAAAGGCTACTATTTTACTTTCTTAAAAGGATTTTGTGAAGCCAATAAAATTAGCATTACAAAACCTTTTAGCGAACTTGAAATATACCAACAAAAAGCCATCATGCATGGAAATATTGAAGAGATTACCTTTAAATGGAAAAACCATCCTATAAAACGTGTTTGGCCAGGAATTATCAAAATTGCTTATGACATGTTTAAAGATGAGAAAGAGTTAGCTGATTATATGAGTGAGAAACCTTGTAATATTTGTGAATCAAATCGTCTTAAACGTGAAAGTCTCTCTGTGTTAGTTAAGGATAAAAAAATCTCAGATATTATTCAAATGCCTATCGCTAAAAGCTATGAATGGTTTGCAGATGCAAGTAATTTTGACTATTTAGCTACACAAGAAAAAATGGTAGCAGAACCAATTTTAAAAGAGATTAATGAGCGTCTCTTCTTTCTTTATGATGTGGGTTTAGGCTATTTGACCTTGAGCCGTGATGCACGAAGTATTAGTGGCGGAGAAGCGCAACGTATTCGTATCGCTTCGCAAATTGGTAGTGGGCTTACAGGTGTGATGTATGTCTTAGATGAACCGAGCATTGGACTGCATGAACGTGATACTTTGAAGCTAATTCGTACACTTCGCTCTTTACAAGAAAAAGGAAATTCTGTTGTTGTTGTAGAGCATGATAAAGAGACTATTGAAAATGCAGATTTTATTATTGATATTGGGCCGGGAGCAGGTAAATATGGTGGTGAAATTGTTTTTGCAGGAACCTTGGCAAAAATGAAAAAAGCTAAAACACTTACTGCCGATTATCTCTATGGACGTAAAAAAATTGAGTATTTTTATAGACGAGAGCAAGAAAAATGGTTGGAAATTAATAATGTGACCTTAAATAATATTGATACCTTACATGTAAAGATTCCTCTGCACAATTTTGTCTGTGTTACAGGAGTAAGCGGTAGCGGTAAAAGTTCACTGATTTTACAAACATTACTTCCTACCGCACGTGAATTATTAAATCATGCTCGTAAAGTAAATAAAATTGCAGGTGTTGAGATACAAGGATTAGAGATGCTAGATAAGGTAATCTCTCTTGATCAAAGTCCAATTGGACGTACTCCTCGCTCAAACCCTGCTACTTATACGGGTGTTATGGATGAGATTCGTAATCTTTTTACAAAAACCAAAGAGTCTCAGATTCGAGGATATACCGCATCTCGCTATAGTTTTAATGTTAAAGGTGGTCGTTGTGAAAAATGCCAAGGGGAGGGTGAAATCAAGATAGAGATGCACTTTTTACCCGACATTATGGTCAAATGTGACACCTGTCAAGGTAAACGTTATAATGCTCAGACTTTAGAAGTAGAGTATCGTGGTAAGACGATTGCTGATGTTTTAGGAATGAGTGTAGGGGAAGCTTTGAAATTTTTTGAGCCGATACCAAAAATCTTTATTAAACTCAAAACTCTTAATGATGTTGGTTTAGGCTATATCACCTTAGGTCAAAATGCCGTCACTCTCTCAGGTGGTGAAGCCCAACGTATTAAACTCTCCAAAGAGTTAAGCCGAAAAGATACGGGAAAAACACTTTATATCCTTGATGAACCAACAACAGGACTGCATTTTGATGATGTGAATCGTTTAACAAAAGTCTTACACCATTTTGTAGAACTTGGTAACTCAGTACTTGTAATAGAACATAATCTTGATATGGTAAAAAATGCAGATTATATTGTTGATATGGGTCCTGAAGGTGGCTCTGGTGGAGGGCAGATTATCGCTGTGGGTTCACCCGAAGTCTTGGCTGAAAATCACGAAGAAACGGGTAGTTATACAGGGATGTATCTTAAAAAAGAGTTGGCACTGCATTCACTTTAGCGCAGTAAAATCTTTTCAAGATCATCAGTATTATTGAGAACTACTTCATTTAAATTATACTCTTTTAGTTCAATCGTAATACTACTGTTTTTAATACTATCCATGCTGAGAAGTGGCGTGATATCTATTGTCAATGAGGTATTACTAAGAAGTAAAAAATCATCTCCATACACTCTAAATATCAATGCACCTTGGCAGGTCTCTTTTAAAAATTTAGCAACATCAGCTAAAAGTTTATCGCCGTGTTCCCAGCCATACTTATCATTATAAGCTGTAAAATGACCAATAAAAACACCTTGCATATAAGTATAAAACTGATCTTCTTTATTGGCAAGTAAAACAAATTCAAGATAGCTTTTGGAGTACACATCTGTTAATAAATCTTTAAAAAAGTATGCAAATCGTTCTTCTTCAAGTGCGCTAGTAGGAAGTTGATTAATCGCCTCATCAAGCGTAATCTCTTTTAGGACTTTAATAGCAATTGTAGCGACCTCAGGATCAAATTGAATACCTTTTAATGTTTCAATCTCTTTGATTGCATCTTGAAGTGACATTCGTCTTTTGTAAATGCGACTTGTTGTCATTGCATCAAAAGCATCAGCAATAATCATAATTCGAGATAGAGGAGGAATCTCTTTTCCTTTAATACCATTAGGATATCCAGTTCCATCATAACGTTCATGGTGAAAATGGATAATTTCAGCCAAATCTTCATACATTGGTATTTTTTTTAGAAGATCATAGCCTGTGCTGACATGTTCTTTAATGAGTTTAAATTCTAAAACATTTAATTTTCCTGGTTTTAAAAGGACAGAGTCGGGTGTGGCTATCTTTCCGATATCATGTAGCATTGCTGCTTGGTAGAGCGTATTGCACTCAAATTCGGAATAATCCATTGCTTGAGCAATTCTTTTAGAATATTTTGCAACACGTTCAGAATGTCCTGCTGTATAGGTATCTCGACGTTCAACCATTTCTATAAATGAAAAAATTGTTTTTTCATAATTTTCTATCTGCTTACGTTGGAGTTTTCTCTCATTTTCTATGGAGTGATTGAGTTCAGAGGTACGCTCAGTGACCATCTCCTCAAGATGCAGTCTCAAGGCCTCAGCTTCTTTAAGAGCATTGATTTTTGTAGCACTATTGTAGATAGCATTTTTCATCTGATTAAAATCTACGGGTTTAATTATATAGCCACTTACGCCAATTTCAATGGACTCAATAAAATACTCACTACTTGAGTAGGCTGAGATAATAATAATTTCTTGATTTTCATTGAGAGAGCGAATCTCTCTACTCATCTCTAAGCCATCCATAATTGGCATTGATATATCTGATAAAACAATATCATATGTAGCTTGTTGATATTTTTCTAAGCCTATCTGACCATTTTCTGCACTCTGTACAACAGCAAAAAGTCTTGAAAGGTAGTGTTCAACCTCTTCACGAATATTATCGTCATCTTCAACATAGAGTACTTTCATGCTCTGAGTGAGTGCTTGGAGTGTTTTAAGATTGAGCATGAGTTACTCCTTTTTTTGGTAAAGATATTTTCATAATGTGATGCAAAACTAATCCTGTATTAACTTATTACGTAAGGATTCAAGAGCTTCAATAAAGTCCATAAACATAACAGGTTTATTGAGATAAGCATTACAAGCTGTTTGCGTGAAATCTATATTGCTATCTGATGCTGTCATAACGATTGTTACTGTATCTTTATTGAGTGTATGAATTTTATCTAACATATCACGACCATTCATTTTAGGCATTTTTAAATCAGTGATAACAAGATGATAAGAGTCTTTTTTAAAAAAATCTAATCCCTCCTCTCCATTGACAGCAGAAATAATATGTGTAAATATTCTTTTTAAAAAGATAAGTGTCTCTTCTCGTACACCTTCCTCATCTTCTACATATAAGACCTTAATGTTGGAAAAATCTTCGCGAAGTTGTTGTAGCTTATTCATTTTTCTCACTCCTTTTGGGTAGAGATATTTTAAAACAGACACCGCCGTCCTTATAGTTGAGGGCATTGATAGTGCCATTAAGATGTTTTTGTACTATTATTTTGGTCATATAAAGTCCTAATCCTGTACCTACCTTCTCATCTTTAGTGGAGAAATAAGGATCATAGATTTTTGAAATAATCTGAGGGTCTATTCCTTTGCCGTTATCGCATATATCAATATAAACATAGGTTTTATCTTCATAAGTAGAGACGACTATTGCTGGATTTTTAATTTTGTTCTCCATGAGTGCCTCTTTGGCATTTTTGAGAATATTAATAAAAACTTGTAAGAGTTCTCGAGAAAAAATATCAATTGGAGTATAGCTTTCGTATCTTTTTTCAATTGCAATATTATTATTTTCTAAGCTTTTTCCAACAATTTTAAAATTCTCTTCTAAGACATCATTTACTAAGATTGGTTCTGTTTTTTTATTGGGTCTAAAAAAGTTTTTAAAATCATCTATTGTTTTTGAAAGATGATGGCTCTGTTCAAGTACTTTAGTGGCACTTTTTTTGATACTTTCTGGGTTCATATCATCAAATTCAATATCGGCTAAAAGATTATTGGCTACCATTGAAATAACTGTTATGGGTTGTCTCCATTGGTGTGCTATCATGCTAATCATTTCACCCATTGCTGCATGACGTGATTGTGCAATCATCATCTCCTCTTTTTCTTGAAGTTGAATTTCAAGTTTTCTACGTTCACTAATATCTTGAATAGTTCCAAGTGAGCGAATAACAGTACCATTTTCATCAAAATAGTGTGTGCATTTTTCTTCAACAGTTTTCTCTTCATATGTATCAGGGAGTACGATACGATGAACGACTTGATACTCTTTTTTATCTGTAAGAGAAGCCTTGTAAGCCTCATTAACCATCTCTCTATCATCAGGATGTATCATGTTTACAAATGTTTCATAAGTAGGATGAAATAGGGTTTTTTTAAGCCCAAATATACTGTAAACTTCATCAGACCAGTGGAGTGTATTCTTTAAAATATCCAACTCCCAGTGACCAATCTTAGCAATTTGTTGTGCTAAGGCTAAGTTTTTCTGAGAGTGAACTAGCTCAGTGATATCATTAAAAACGACAATAAATTCTGCTGTTCCCACAATATCCATCTGTTTGACGTTGAGACTAAAGATATATTCATGCTCATCTTTTTTCATGCAAACATGATGGCTCAATTGAGGAGTGCTGATGATATGTTCAATCCAATTTTTACCATTGACATGTACACCGATAAAGTTCTCTTTTTCTATAAAAAACTCACAGATACAATGATGATTTTTTTTGAAATCTTCTAGTGTCTTATAAGTTGTAAAATCAAGCAAAGCTTGATTTGCAAGATGTATTTGCCTACCATATGTAGTCACAATAAGATTACTGTCTGTATCGATAAGTGTTCGTAAAAAATGTTCCTTTGTGATAAGTTCATTATGAAGATTTTCTTGTGCAGATAAACTTTGGATGATTTTTCGGTAAAAGTAGATTAAAAAGAGCAAGCCACTTGACCAAGATAAAATATATAAAATACTCAAGTTAAAAATTGCAGACTCTTTTTTCTCATTAAGCTCTCTCATAGGTAGCATAACGGTGACAGCACCACGAACATCACCTATTTTATAGCCTTGATGTGCATGGCATTTTAGGCATCCTTCTTTTACATGTAAGGGTTCAAGTACCCGTAATACTTCTCTATTATTTTGGTATAAAAACGCATATTTTTCTTTAACAATAGCACCATTTTGCATCTCTTGTAATTTTTTTCTTTCCCAAGTATCGGGAGCATTATCTGGGTTGAGTAATTGAAGACTTGTGATATGACCTTTTAATCCATAAAGCCCTGTATATTCACTCATCATTTGTCGCAGTGCATAGGCAGGATTCATAAGTGTTAAGTTTTTATCTTTAATATTCAGATCACGATTGGGTAGGTGTTTTAGTGCTGGGTTTGGAGGGGTTCGTTTTGTAATGGGAACATAGAAGCCACCATGTGATGTTGCCCAAAAACGAAAAATTTTATCCTGAGTTAATGCAGAACGGGCAGTTGAAAGTGCAACTTCATCAGTTTTTTTCTGCTCTTGTTGCACCATGATGGCGTAAGTAATACCCATAACAGCAGTCAAAACAAAAACGGCAAAAGAGAAAATATAAGTAAATCGTTTTTTGGTTTGCATTAAAACTCTTTTAATGTGTATGCTTTATTTCAAAAATTATTATACCAATATCTATGTAAAAATGCTATGCTTAAGCCACAGTTGCTATAATTATCTCCATAAAATAAAAAAGGGCTTCTATGAAAAGTTCCATTGTAGAGAGTATTAAATCACTTCCACCGCTTCCTAAGACCTTGCTTGATGTTCAGCGTATTACTAATGATATGGATGCATCAATTCATGATTTAGTCAAAGCAATTGAGACAGACCCTATGATTGTGGCGAATTTACTCAAAGCTGCAAATTCACCACTATACTTCTTTGGTAAAGAAATTCGTAATGTATCTCAAGCAGTAGCCCTTTTTGGAATGACAATGACACGCTCAATTGTTATGGGTAATTCAGTACGTAAACTTCTTAATGTTGATATGGAACCTTATGGGATTACCTCAGAAAAATTTGCTGAAATTTCATCTAAACAGGCTTCATTGATGATGCGATGGTATAAAAAAATTGATCGCGCTAAGGCTGATAAGCTCTTTTTAACCTCTTTTTTACAAGAGACAGGAAAAATTATTATTGCAAGCGATATTATTCAAGAAGACCTTGCTATGCAATTCAAATCTGAAGTTGAAATGGCAACCAATATCGCTTTGGTAGAAAAATCTTATGTTGAAGATACGACAGCCACCGTGACTGCTGCAATTTTTGAGCATTGGAAGTTTGATCAGGAGTTTGTCGATATGATTAAGTTTTCTGATAATCCAAATGCTGCTCCCCAAGAGATAAAAGAGTTCTCAGTGGCACTTAATATTATAAAAACTATCGTTCCAATGAATAACCCACTTAGTGAACATGCTATTAATTTTGGTTTACAAAAAGCGGAGCAAGCTGGTTATGATGTAGCACTTTTAGAAGCTTGTGTGAATGAATTTTTCACAATACAAGAGAGCTGATGTCAAAAAAAACCATTACAATTATTGATACTTTTGGTTTCTTTTTTCGTGCCTTTTATGCTTTGCCTCCTTTAAGCAACAAGCATGGTTTCCCGACAGGTCTTTTAACTGGATTTACTAATTTTATCTCTACCTTACATAAAGAGCACTCAAGTGACTATATTGTTTTTGCTTTAGATTCTAAAGGACCTACTTTTAGAAATGAGATTGACCCTAATTATAAAGCTAATCGTAGCACACCACCCCAAGAGCTTTCTATGCAACTTCCTATCGCAATTGAGTGGATTGAAAAGATGGGATTTGCATCGATGAGTCAATCTGGTTATGAAGCAGATGATATTATTGCATCATTGAGTGAGGTGGCAATACGTGAAGGAATGAATGTTCGAATAGTCTCTCATGATAAAGATCTCTATCAGCTAATTGAAGATGATCATGTTGTACTTGTTGATGCGATTAAACGTAAGATTATTAATGAACAAGAGTGTTTTGATAAACATGGGATTCATCCGTGCCAATTTACTGACTTTCAATCCTTATTAGGCGATAGTGCGGATAATATTCCAGGTGTGAAAGGAGTAGGGAAAGTTACAGCACAGAAGCTTTTAAGTAAATATGAAACTTTGGAAAATATCTATAAAAATATAGAAAATATTACTCCTGTAGGGGTTCAAAAAAAGTTGATAACAAGTGAAGCTGATGCATGGATGTCTAAGAAACTAGTAACACTCAAGCGTGATCTTTATGATAGTATTGATTTTACTACACTTCTAATGCATAATGAAAACCCTTTTATTCCTATCTATGATGAGTTGCAAGAGTATGAGATGAATGGTGTCTTACGTGTTTTGCATGCGAAAGGTCTTGTTGATTCTAATGCAAAAAAAACAAGCTCAACAGAAGAAACTCCAAACAAAAACCTCTCTTTTAAACCGGTGCTGATTTCTGATGATGAAACATTACTAAAAATTGTCCAAGGAGTTACACCAGAAGATATTGTTGCTTTTGATACAGAAACAACGGGGCTTGAACATCATAATGATACTTTAGTCGGATTTAGTTTTGCAATATCAGAGAATGAAGCCTATTATGTGCCAATAAATCATTTTTACCTCGGTGTAC
>JAYEPE010000225.1:0-2337 GCA_034723735.1 Campylobacterota bacterium
ATCTGGTCTAACACTGTTTCTAATATAACGTTACAAAATGGTGCCGCAACGAGGACTTGAACCCCGGGCCTGCTGATTACAAATCAGCTGCTCTAGCCAACTGAGCTATTGCGGCATCGAAATTGAGTCAGAATTATAGACGGTTTTTCTTTTTATGTCAAGGGTTTTTAGATATTTTTTTAAATATTCTTTATAATCCCCCTAAAACTCGTTACAATAACATATAATTAAAGGATTTTTTTATGCTTCACATACTCTTTTCTCCTGCTGAAAGTAAACATCCAGGTGGTAATCATGCACCCTTAAATCATTTACTTTTTGATTTGCCGCAACGCATGGATATCCTTAATACTTACAATACACTTGTTTTGTCTGATAATAAAGAAGCTTTACATAAAATGTTTGGTCTAAAAAAAGAAAATGAGCTTGAGCGATTTACTGAAGATATTTTCTCTGCGCCTACATGTAAGGCAATAGAACGCTATAAAGGCGTTGCTTACGAATATCTAAATATTAAAGAGTTAGATTCTCAAGCAAAAACATATTTACAAACCCATTGCATTATCTTCTCTAATTTATATGGTCCTATTTATGGTGGAGATTATATTACGGATTATAAAGTGAAACAAGGAGAGATGATTGATGCTATCGCTCCAGAGTATTATTATAAAAAAGCTTTTAGTGATAAACTTGACCTGCTTCTTGAATCTGGTGATATTTTAGATCTTCGCGCAGGGCATTATGATAAGTTTTATAAGCCTAACAAAGCATATACGACCTTAAAGTTTATGAAAAATGGCAAGGTTGTGAGTCATTGGGCAAAGGCATATCGTGGCATTGTCTTGCGTGAGCTTGCATTAGCACAGATTAATTGCCTTGATGCTTTACATAAACTTGATATTCAAGGCTTACATGTAAGAGAGATAAAAAAGATGAAATTAAAAACTGAAATTGTTTTTGATATCGTAGAATAGGATATAATTTCACTTATGAACACTATTGAAACTATACAATCAACCTTAAAAAATGAACCTGCCGTTATGATCTATTTTAGTGCGCCTACATGTAATGTATGTCATGCGCTTAAACCAAAGCTTCTTAAAGCACTTCATAGTAACTTTGAAAGTTTTGAAGTTATATCTATTGACATTGTACAAACACCTGAAATTGCAGCACATTTTAGTGTCTTTGCTATTCCTACGGTATTAATTTTTCTTGACAATCAAGAGTTCCTACGTAAGAGTCGCCACATGAGTGTTGATGAAGTCATTGCACAAATTCAGCGTCCATATACAATTATGTTTTCATAATCGGATGAATTAACACTTTATTCACACTATTGTCTTTTATACTTCTAAGGTAATTTAGAAATCTGGTAGTTGATACGTCCCAAGCTCGAGTGGAACTGTAGCGACCTAAACTAGAGTCAGAGTACGCTTTTTGGTATTACTCTGACAACAACTGAATTTACGACTTCTTATCTTTACGTTCTTTACGAACGGAAACAACCCAAAGCCAATTTACAAGATAATAAAAAAAGATTGCTGAAAGTGTTGAATAAAACAGTGCTCCTGTGTAAAGTGGTATAAAAATAGCATCAAGATTCTCACTAAACCACTTGATGGAAATTTCAATATCAAGCGTGCTATCTCGCATTAATAGCGCATTTCCCGTTATATATTCAACATAATAGATAATAGGCATTGTAAAAGGATTTGTAATCCATACAATTGCTATGCCAATGAGTGCATTAAATTTAAAAAAAGGAAGTACCGCGATAACAGCAACCATCTGCAATGGCATCGGAATAAAAGCAACAAAAAAACCAACAAGTGCTGCACGTGAAACCATTTTTCTATTCACAGACATAAATTCAGTAGAAATATTATACTTTTTTATGTATTTATCAAACTTATTACTTTTTTTAGTTTTTTTAAATATATTTCGTATCATGTGCAACTACTTTTCTAGTTTTGCGAAATTATATCCTAGCTAGGTTGAGGTTTCTATGGACATTTCGATACAAGAGCCAAAAGGAACTTCTTTTGCAACAGATGTAACCCAAAATGTCTCATATTCAGGTGTTTTCAATGGAAAGTTTCCCTCAAGATCAGTAAAATACAGTAGCAAGTTACATGTAAAGTCTGCATTTTCAATATACTCAAAAACTGGTATAAAACTTGTACCTCCTGCGCCTATGAGTTGATACTTTATTGGTTCACCACTTTGAATACTCTGGTGAGTTCTAATACGATCATCACAAATTAGAAGCTCGATATAGACATCATTAAAACTTAATAATAGAGCTTCAAGTTCATCAATAAAAGATGCTAACAT
>JAYEPE010000226.1:0-2334 GCA_034723735.1 Campylobacterota bacterium
CAATTTCACTCTTATCTCGTCTGGCATATTCAATGGCATGTTCGAGTCGCAACATAAACAAGCGTCGGTTTGGTAAATTAGTTAAAAAATCATAGTGAGAGAGATGTTCAAGCTCCTTTTGTGATATTTTTAATGCTCTCTCGCGCTCCTCAATAGTTGCTTTAAATTCAGCTAAGTCCGTTGACATCTCATTAAAACTTATTGTTAAATGTCCAACTTCATCTTTTGAATATACTTTGATTTGTTTACCTAGATTACCAGAGCGAATCTCTCTAATCCCTTCTTGTAGACGTTCTATGGGACGAGTAAGTGTTCGAACTAAAGAGATACTTATTGGTAAAGTTATCAATATAATTATAAAAATTACAAATATTAAACTATCAAAAAGTTCTAAAAAGTAATCAAGCAGTGTTTTTTTTATTTGTAAAACTACTATCGTTCCAACAATTTGATTGTTTTCATAAAGTGGTAAAACTATTTGTAAATAAGCTGAGTTTTCTATTTCAACACTTTTAGTTATTTGAGCTTTGCTAAAAGATTTTAACGCTAAAGAGGTATATGTTTTTAAAGTACCTACTGTTAAAGAGAGGTTTTTATTGTCGTATAGATAGATATTAATCTCTTTATTTGGAATAAGTTTTTTTAATTTTTCTAAAAATAACCTGTCAATAGGATTTTCATTCATAACAAAACCAACCTGTGAGGGTTCCATTTTACGACTAGTTTTATTAAAAGCAAGTCCCATAATAGGGTAAAATGATTTTATACTAAGTATAGAATCACTCGTTGAGTATCTTACTGTTTGCTTACTAGGAATTATTTCATCATAGTGTATATCAAATCCTTGATAGCTTAGATGATTTTCCCATGAATTTTTTACAGAATTAACTTTTGTTTTTCCATCACTAATTAGAAGTTCAGCTTTTGGAAAATTGTGTGCATATCCTTTTTTTGAGGAGTTTTGTTCTATGTGAGAAAAGGCAACTAAGTCACCTTCATAGTCATAGATCGATGTTTTCCAAATATTTCCTGCAATCTTTCCTGAGTCATATGCAGCACTTGAAAGTGCAGTGTAGAGTGCTTTTGTTACATCTGGATTGTAACTACTCTTATAACGGCTGATATGTTTTACTTTTAAACCAAGTTCTTCAAGCTCCGCGGTTTGACGCGCAGCTGATAAAAAGCGTTTTTTGCTTGATTCTAGTTCAGTCTTAACTGTTTGTATATCTTTTTTTAACTCTAATTCTGTTTGAGCAATATTTTTATCAACAAGGACCCATGTTATGGATGATGCAGTCAGTAACAGCGTGATGGATGCTGTTAAGAGCCCAAAAAAAGTTAACTTAGTTTTTACCGTTACCATAAATTTATCATTTCATTGGGCGAGAGTATTTCCCTTCCCAAAGTTTAGAATAATCAATTTTAGGAGGATTTTCTATATAATTTTTTAAAAAAGATTCAGCATTTTCAGAGGTTATAAGTTGAGACTTACTATAAAATGCTCTTTTGTCATTTGGAAGTTCTGATGGTTTTATATTTCCTAAATAAGCTTGATATGCAAACGAGAGTCCCATACCAGATTGCCAATAAGGATCAACAGATACTGTAGCTATAAGCTCTTTAGATATAACAGCTTTTACAGCTTCACTTGTACCATCAACACCAACAATCGGCATTTTTTTGTCTAAGCCCATCTCTCTCATAATATCAACTGCACCCAATGCCATCTCGTCATTAGCAGCCCAAATAGCTTGAACATCTTCATCACTGTATTTTGAAAACCATTTTGTAACAAGCATTGATGATTCAACTCTAGACCAATTTGCAGGTGAGCTTTCCAGTATTTTAATGTCCGGATATTTTTTCATGACATTTTTTAAACCTTTTACTCTTCCTTTGTTTGATGAGTTGTCAAGCCGTCCTTGAATAACTAGGATATCTCCTTTGCCATTTATTTTCTTAGCAATCTCTTGAGAAATGGCTGTTCCTGAATAAACATAATCTGTAGTTGTATATGTTACCCAATAGGGTCCAAAATTCCACGGCCAGAAATCTTTGGGTTTATTCCAGACCGTTGAAAAGTACACACCATGCTCTTTTGCAACATCGGCCAACATCCTAGCAGCTGACTCATCGTTTGGATCCATAAATAAAATAGCATTCTTACCTGTTTTTTGTAGTGTGAGCTGAAGGTCTTGAACTTGTTTCTCCCCATTACCATGATTAAAAAGAGGAATCACTTTATCCTCTGAGCCTATTGTCTTAGCAAATAGTCTTGCGCCCTCTACTAATGCTCTCATATACTCATTAGCATCTGTTCTTATGGAGATAATG
>JAYEPE010000227.1:0-2332 GCA_034723735.1 Campylobacterota bacterium
CGATGGATAACAATAAATATCATGAGCAAAGTTGTAATGGTTTGTATACAGTTTTTATTGAAGTTATAGTGGAGAAAGAGAAAGATTATATTAAAGAGTTTGTAGATATATTGGAAACTAATTATAGAACCGAGGAGTGGCACTTTTATCACTCTTTTCTTGACTATATTTCGATAGATTTTGTATCTAAATATTTTGATGACTTCATAGGTTATATAGACAAAATAGAAGATGAAAAAATACGATTTAATATTTTAGAACAAATTTATTATCGTTTATCTAATGAAAGTAGTTTTAGAGAGAAAATAACATCTAGCTATCCAGACTTAATCAAAGAACAAAAAGTTTCAAATTATGAAGTAGAAAGAAGAGATAAACTATGCAAGGAATGGATAGAAAAAATAGAGCCTGAACCCAATAGATTTTCAACAGACTTATTTCGTTTTTATGTTAATCATCTATCAATTCTTACAACATGCGATAATTATCAACAAAACTCAGATAAAACAATTGAAATAACTAAAGAAGTATTAAAAAAAAATAATCCAATAAAAATAGGTAAAGTGGAAAAAAAAGAAAAGGGAGGTGCCACTATATGGCAAGTTCCTTATTATGCATCCTGTATAAAATTGATTGATAAGCTTGATATTGAATTAGATCAAGAGATTAGAGATAATATTTTTCGGTATTTGCCATTTAATATCAATAGTGATTATAAAACTACACTTTCCGTAGCAAAAAACCCTTCTTTAGATGCCATACAAGATATTGTAGAAGTATATGCAGGTAAAAGAGAGGATGATTTAGGGATATATCATGTAAGGCAATTTGTTGAGCTGTATAATAAAATGAAATTATCACAATTTGAACCTGTACTTTTAGAGATGTTGAAAAATGAGGATATAGAAGAGTATGAAAGTGTGTATATAGCACAAACTTTGCCAGCCGATGTACTTACATCTAAAATCATCAAAGAAAATAGAGAAGAGTTAGATAATTCTAGCGACTTATCTCAAGAGTACTTATCTATTTTGATACAAAAACATCAAGACAGAGACGCAATAGAAGAAGCATATGAATGGACCAAAACAAAAGCTAAAGATATGGAAAGCGATCGTTCTTTTGGTGATCCTATGAGTCGAACAGAAAACGATATAGCTATTAGAATGGCACATATAGATTATCCTATCGAAAAGGATAAAGAGCTATTATTGATTGCATCAGAATTATCTGAAAAAGGTAAAGATAATGGTAGCAACTTTCTAAAAAAAGTGGTAGAGAATCATTTAAAATATTTAATTGAAATAAAAACAAATGCATATGAAATTATTTTAGAGATTGAAAACTTTTTAGATGCCAATAAAGATAAAAAAGATTTACATTGGTTTGAATACACATTGCAGGATTTAAAACAAGTATATTTGGATAAGGTAAAAGAGTCAAACATTGTTAAGGCTATAAAGAAATATAATCAACTAGAAAATGAAGATTATTTGCCTGTTTCTTCATCTTTTGAGTTGAGAGAGTTACTTAAAGATATTATAGAACAAGATATTAGACGATGGATAGAAGATGAAGGAGCGTACAAACATATTCAAGAACTTGCAAAAAAAGAGAAAAATACAAACGCAGAGGATTTTATTCAAAAAAGTATTAAAAGTCAGGTAGAACTAGCCTTAGTAAAAAGGGGATTTAGAGATACTGATTATAGTATTATCCGAGAAGAACAATTACTTGATGATAAGAGATTGGATTTTACTGTTAGATATGGATTTATTGGTAGTGTTATGATAGAGTTAAAATTAGGACATAATAGTGAGGCAAAACCAACAACAAGAGATGGTAAAGGATATATTGAAAAGTTAAAAAACTATATGACTGGTTCAAATTCTGATTATGGATTATTTGTTATTTTTAATGTTAAAGATGAAAAAAACAACTTTAACAAACAAATAATTAGTTTGAGTAAACTATATGAAGATGTAGACAAGATAGGTATATTGGGATTAAATTGTGTTTAATATAACCAAACTAACCATCCACCTAACCCAAACCAAAAACCAAAAAGAAACAAAAGGAGTGTAGGTGTCAGGTGACAACGACAACTCATTGCTTACTCCTCCTCATCACACCACACCATACACAGCTTGCTGACAAAAAGGGGACAAAAAAGGGGACAGGCTACTTAAAATTACTCTCCAATCTAAAACAAAACCCCTCACTCCATATTCAAATCAACAACCTTAGCCATATTGTCAAAATCTTTATCACTACACAACAAAATCAATCCATTCTCCGTCGCTGTAGTTGCAATAAGCGTATCAATGGTACT
>JAYEPE010000228.1:0-11665 GCA_034723735.1 Campylobacterota bacterium
TGTAACACTTGCTAAACCATCAAGATAGGCAGGACGTGTCATTGGACGCTCTAGTACAGGCGCTTCTTCGCTTACAGGATCAACAGGAACATCTGCACATTTCTCACCATGCCAGAAAAGTTCCATATTACCCGTATCTGTCACTTCTCCAACAACAGCCGCATCAAGCTCCCATTTATCAAAGATATCGATAATAGCCTGCTCACTCCCTTTTTTCGCACAGATAAGCATACGCTCTTGTGATTCACTAAGCATAAAATCATACGGTGTCATTCCCTCTTCACGAGCAGGAACCTTATCAAGATTCATAATCATTCCACTTCCTGAACGTCCTGCCATCTCAAAAGCACTCGAAGTAAGACCTGCTGCACCCATATCTTGGATACCAACAACATAATCTGTTTTAAAAAGTTCTAAACATGCTTCAAGAAGCAGTTTTTCAGTAAAAGGGTCACCCACCTGAACGGTAGGACGTAAACTTTTTGACTCTTCTGTAAAAGAGTCTGAACTCATTACTGCACCACCAAGTCCATCACGTCCTGTTTTTGAGCCAACATACATAACAGGATTACCAATACCTTCAGCTTTACCGTAGAAAATTTCATCTGATTTTGCGATACCAAGGTTAAAAGCATTTACTAAAATATTTCCATTGTAACACTCATCAAAACTGATCTCACCACCGATAGTAGGTACACCCATACAGTTTCCATAGCCACCAATACCATCAACCACACCACGTACTAAAAAGCGTTGGTGTGAGCTGATATCATCTTGATTCATAACATTACCAAAACGTAAAGCATTGAGACTTGCTACAGGACGCGCACCCATAGTAAAGACATCACGCATAATACCACCAACACCTGTTGCCGCGCCTTGGTATGGTTCTATAAATGAGGGGTGGTTATGACTTTCCATTTTAAAAACTGCTGCATAGCCATCACCAATATCGATAACACCTGCATTTTCACCTGGACCTTGGATTACCCATGGTGCTTTTGTTGGGAAACCTGAGAGGTGTACTTTTGATGATTTATAACTACAATGCTCTGACCACATCGCTGAAAAAATACCAATTTCAACCATATTAGGTTCACGATTTAAAATCTTTTTGATATTGGCATAATCGAGTTGAGAGAGTTTATGTTGGGCTAATACGTCATCAATATTTTCAAGCTGTTGGCTCATGGAAATTCCTTACATGTAAAGGGGAAATTTAAGAGGATGATTATAGCCAATGCTTACTATTTTTTAGGTAAAGTATAAAGAACTATGTTCGTTTTATCTACTTTAGTGCTAGCTTATACACATCTCACTTATTGGAGTTTTTAGATTTTAGCTATACTTGCAAAATATTTAACTTGGACAGATTATGGATTATTTAAAAATACAAGGCCCTACACATCTCAAGGGCGAAGTTAGAATTTCTGGTGCTAAAAATGCAGCACTTCCACTTATTGCTATGACACTTTTGGCTAAGGATGATGTCACTATCACCAATATGCCTGATGTGAAAGATATTAAAACCCTCTTGAAACTGCTTGAGCATTTAGGGGCAACATTTACTCATGATACACATGAGGTCAAGATTAATACTTCTCATATTATTCACACCAAAGCCACCTATGAAATTGTAAAAACTATGCGCGCTTCTATCTTAGTTCTTGGTCCTCTTTTAGCAAGAGAGGGGCATTGTGAAGTCTCACTTCCAGGTGGATGTGCTATTGGACAACGTCCAATCGATTTACATCTTAAAGCTCTAGAAATGATGGGTGCAACAATTACTATCCACGGGGGTTATGTATATGCAGAGGCAAAAGACGGTCTCAAGGGAGCCCATATTATATTTGATAAAATTACCGTAACAGGAACAGCAAATATTGTTATGGCTGCCGCACTTGCTCATGGAAAAACTATCATTACCAATGCTGCACGCGAACCTGAAGTTGTACAATTATGTGAAGTCCTTCGCAATAGTGGCGTTAATATTGAGGGTATTGGAACAAGTGAGCTTATTATTTATGGAAGTGATCGAAGATTATTAGAAATTTCACCTTTTGAGATTATTCCAGATCGTATAGAGGCGGGAACCTATCTTTGTGCAGGGGCTATAACAGGAGACACTCTAACACTCAAGAATGTACGCCCTGAACACCTCGAAGCCGTAACAGGCAAGCTTGAAGAGATGGGATTTAGCTTTGACATGACAGCAGATACTATCACCATCCACCCTGCAAAAACAATCAAACCTATCTCCATCATAACACAAGAGTATCCCGCATTTCCTACTGATATGCAAGCACAGTTTTTAGCCTTAAGCACGCAAGCAGAGGGTACATCCACTATAGAAGAACGCCTCTTTGAAAATCGTTTTATGCATGTAAGTGAGCTACAACGTCTTGGTGCGGATATCAAACTCAATGGAAAAGTAGCAACCATCACAGGACCTACTAAGCTCAATGGCGCGGATGTCATGGCAACTGACTTACGCGCATCGAGTGCTCTTGTTCTTGCGGGAATGATTGCCAATGGTACAAGCAATGTGCATCGTATCTACCATCTTGATCGTGGTTACGAAAAACTTGAATCTAAACTCAAATCTCTTGGAGCAGCCATAGAACGTCTCTCGCAGTAGCTTCACAATTATTACACTTTTTTAGTTTATACTCCTTACATGTAAAGAATATAACTAGGCATATCTAAAGACAAAAGTATTTTTAGATGCCCTTAGCTTATATTCATTTTTCTTTTATACTTAGCTAACTTAATAACGTAAGGATTTGAAATGAAAAGATTAATTTTATTATTATTAGTAACAACAACTTTACTCTTTGGTGCTCATGCCAAATATGATGTCACATTTTCAGTATTTGGAAAGATTGGTGAAGCAGATGTTAGCATGGAGCGTACCAAAGATACCTACCTAATTATCATTGATGCCAAAACAACAGGTAAGGCGGCAGACCTTAGTGGTAATCGTCATGAAAAATATATTTCTCAAGGGAAGATACTTGATGGTCTTTTAGTCCCTGATGTCTTGACAATTGAGCGTTCATCAGATGATAAGCTTGAATATACAAGTTTTATCTTTGATCATGATGAGCACAATATCTCTATAGAAAAAGCAAAAATAAAAACAGTTACACAAAGTGATATAGATATCTTCTCTTTAGCAATTAACTATACCTATCATGAAGAGTTTAGTGCATCAAATAAGTACAATGATTTTTATACTCAAAATGATATTGTTACCCTGTTTTTTAATGCTTCACACCATTTAAAAGATATGGATTTCGGTGATGAAAAAACACTTCAAGCAGTTGGTGTTAGTACTGATAATGGCGAAGTAGCTATAGCTGCACCCAAATATCAACAACTGCAATATATGAAAAAAGTGATGGGTTCTAAGAATGCTGAGCAATTTGTTCGAGTAGGTGTAAGTAAAGATTATTTCAAAGATGATGATGGAGCATTATTAGTATCGTTAAGCCCAGATACATTTCCCCAAGAGGCTATGATGGAAGGTATTTTAATGTTTGGAGATGTTCGAGCTGTTAGAAATTACAGTCATGTGGCTCTAAAATAAGAGCTATTTGATAATCTCTTCAAAAATAACCATTTCATACACACTTCGAGTAGTCACTAAGGATTTTTCTGATGGCACACTATTGGCGTTTTTTGCCATACTCACTTCATGGCGTAGTTCTGCTATCTCTTGCTCCATTGCTTGCATTTTATTTTTTAAACGTAAGACAACATCAACACCAGCGAGATTAACCCCTAACTCTCGCGTTAAACGTAAAATAAGCTTAATTTGATCTATATCACGCTGAGAGTAGAGACGGATACGTCCATTTGAACGTGAAGGAGAGATAAGGTTTTCTCGCTCATACTGACGCAGTGTTTGAGGATGTATCTCTAAAATTTTAGCAACAATACTGATTAAATATACCGGTTCGTCATAGTGGTGATGTGACATCTTCTACTCCTGTGGTAATTTCGTTTTCATCATTTCGATAAGATCATCATCAAGAGTATCAACATCTGGAAGTACGATATTGGCCTTAAGATACAGGTCACCACGCATCGAAGTTTTTCGGTTCATTACACCCATCTCTTTCACACGAAATCGTTGTCCATTTTTAGTATTTTGAGGAACTTTTAGCGTAATCTCTTTCTCTAGTGTTTCAACAGAAACTTTACCACCAAGAAGTCCAGATTTTAAAGGTACATCAAAGACTTTAACAAGATTATCACCCTCACGAGAATAGTCTTGACTTGGAGCCACATCGATTTTTAGATACAAATCTCCTGAGCGTCCCTGAGCACTTTTACCCTTACCTCGAACACGCATTTTTTCACCGGTTTTAATGCCTGCAGGGATTTTAATATCAAAACTCTCACCCTGAATCGAAACGGAATGCTTTCCACCCAATACCGCAACACTAAAACTAACTGTAACATTAGCTTCAATATCAAGATTTACGCTCTGTGGACGTTGTTGGTGAAAACCACCGCCACCAAAGCCGCCGCCAGCTCCACCAAAGCCACCGCCACCGCCACCAAAGATATTACGTAAGATATCATCAATATCAACATTATTTCCTTGACCTCGTGCAAAGTCATGAAAATTTTGTCCGCCAAACATCTGATCACCAAATTGGTCGTACTTGGCACGTTTATCTTTATCACTTAAGACTTCATAAGCAGCATTAACTTCTTTAAACTTATCTTCTGCACTAGGGTCTTTATTAACATCTGGATGGTATTGACGTGCCAATTTACGGTAGGCTTTTTTAATCTCTGATTCACTTGCACTCGAAGATACTTCTAGGGTTTCATATAAACTATTGCTCATTTAATTCTCTGTTGTTTTATTTTTGTTTATAAGGATTATATCAAAGAGTTGAGTCAATGTCAATCAAGGTTTGAAGAGAAGCTTACATGTAAAGCACAAAACTTTACATATAAGCCTTAAGAGGAGTTAGTTACAACCGCAGCTTCCACCCTCATGAGAGTGTTGTGCTTGTTGTGGCGCGGCAGCAGTAGAACATGCTGATACACCTGGTGCAGTTGTTGGTTGAATTGCTTGATTATCAACTCCACCATCAGCATTGATTTTTTCAATTTGTGTCCATAAATCTTCAGCTGCAGTCATATAGCGCTTCGCTGTTTCAGACTCTGGTGCGAAATATGTTATAGGTTTACCCGTATCACCACCTGTACGAATAGCTGGCTCAATTGGAATTCTTGCCATGATGTGTGTTTCAAACTCTTTGGCTACAGGTTCTGTTGTTCCTGTTCCAAAGATATCGTACTCTACACCCGTATCTGGAGCGATAAATCCACTCATATTTTCGATAATTCCAGCAATTGGAATATTAAGTTTTTTGAACATATCAAGAGAACGGCGTGAATCATCAAGAGCAACCATCTGAGGCGTAGTTACTGTAACACCAGTAGTAACAGGTACACTTTGAGAAAGTGTTAATTGAGCATCACCAGTCCCTGGAGGCATATCAATAACTAAACAATCTAATTCAGACCAGAGAATATCACGCAAGAACTGCTCAATTGCTTTCATAATCATAGCACCACGCCAGATTAGTGATTGACCATCTTCCATGAGTGAACCCATAGACATCATCTCAATACCATACGCTTTTAATGGAATAACCTTGTTACCCTCGATATCAGGCTTAGTATCTTCAAGACCCATCATACGAGGTATATTTGGACCATAAATATCAGCATCCAAAAGTCCTACTTTTTTCCCTTGCATTGCAAGAGCTACAGCTAAGTTTACTGAAGCTGTTGATTTACCAACTCCACCCTTACCTGAACTTACCATAATAAAGTTTTTCACTTGTGGAGCAATATTTTTACCCTTAGATGAGCTTTCACGAGGCATCTGTGGAGCATTGATATCAATACGAACAATACCAGCACCAGCACGTTTAAGTTCTTCAGTTGCTTCTTGTGTAATTTGGTGTGCAACTTCAGGAGCTGAAGAGCTAATATCAATCATAACTGATACATCAGTACCAGTTACTGTAATGTCTTTTACAAATCCAAAAGCAACAATACTTTTAGAAAAGCCTGGATACGTTACCTTGTCTAAAGCTGATTCTACAATATCTTTTGTCATTAATTTTCCTACTAATTTATATTTTTGAACTTTAGCATAATTAAATAAGACAAAAATTGTCTTATATCAATTACACCATAACTTTAAGCTTGTGCTAATTTCGCTTCTTGGGCAATTTTTTCAATAGCTTCTGGATTTTCCATAATCTCTTGTGTAATTTTATAAGAACAAAACTTTGGTCCACACATAGAACAAAACTCTGCCTCTTTAAAGACATCTTGAGGCAGTGTCTCATCATGATACTCACGAGCACGTTCACTATCAAGTGCTAATTCAAACTGCTTTTCCCAATCAAAACCGTAACGTGCATCACTCATTGCATCATCAACATCACGTGCACCCTTACGTCCACGAGCAATATCTGCCGCATGAGCCGCAATTTTGTAGGCAATGATCCCTTCACGAACATCATCAGCATTTGGCAAACCTAAATGCTCTTTTGGTGTCACATAACAAAGCATACTAGCTCCATGCCATCCACCAACAGCCGCACCGATTGCAGAGCTGATATGATCATATCCTGCTGCTATATCAGTTACAAGTGGTCCTAAGATATAAAATGGTGCTTCGTGACAAAGCTCACGTTGTATTTTCATATTTCGTTCAATTTGATTTAAAGGAACATGACCTGGACCTTCAATCATTACTTGAACATTTTTTTCCCAAGCACGAAGTGTTAAATCACCTAATACTTTAAGTTCACCTAACTGAGCATCATCAGAAGCATCAGCTAAACAACCAGGACGAAGTGAATCACCAAGAGAGAGAGCCACATCATATTTTGCACAGATATCCAAGATATCATCATATGCAGAGTAAAAAGGATTTTCTCTATGGTAGTGCATCATCCATGCAGCCATCAATGAACCACCTCGACTTACAATACCCATCTTACGTTTTGCAACCTTAGGCATTGTTTCAAGCAAGAATCCTGCATGAATTGTAAAATAACTCACACCTTGTTGTGCTTGACGTTCAAGAACCTCAAGCATCACTTCAATACTCAAATCCTCAATCTTATTACCCACATCATGAAGTATCTGATAGATAGGCACTGTACCAATAGGGATTTTTGAGTTTGCTATAACACCTTTACGGATTTCATCTAAATCACCACCCGTTGAGAGATCCATAGCAGTATCAGCTTTATAATGTTGGGAAACTTGCACCTTTTCAATCTCACCCTCGACATCTGATGCGATAGCTGATGAGCCGATATTGGCATTTATCTTACATGTAGAAGCAATTCCAATTGCCATAGGCTCAAGATTAGTATGGTTCACATTGGCAGGAATAATCAAACGTCCTCTTGCAATTTCACTACGAACTAATTCTGGCTCAAGATTTTCAATCTTAGCGACATACTCCATCTCTTGGGTTATAATGCCTTGTTTGGCATAAAACATTTGAGTACGAACTTTATCATCTTTACGTTTTTCTACCCATGATGTTCTCATAATACTCTCCTTCTCTTTTTGCGTAATATATTCAGCTATCGTTAAAAAATAGCGCTGTGTAAAAAATTCGTTTATATCTTTCAAATTACTTTAAAGAATAATAATCGTAATAGTACACAAACAAGATAAAAAAAAGCTTGTTAGTGTATAATTTCGTAACAGTTTTACTTAGCAGGAGAATATTTGTCTGATTTAACACTAATTCTGCTTGCAGCAGGGGATTCAACTCGATTTGAACTTCCTGTCAAAAAACAATGGCTACGCATAGGTCATGATCCTTTATGGCTATATGTTACGAATAGACTCAAAAATAGTGGTCTATTTTCAAATATCATTATTACCGCACATAAAGATGAAATAAGTTTTATGCAAATGCTTTGTGATGAAGAGATTGTTTCAGGTGGTAGCACTCGACAGGAGTCGCTTAATAATGCACTTGGAAAAGTTCACTCAGAGTATGTTATGGTAACTGATATAGCTCGCGCTTGTATCGATTTTGATTTGATTGAGTCACTTATAGCTCATAAAAATAGAGCTGATGTTATTGTTCCCTCACTAAGTATCACCGATACGGTTGTGTATCATAATGAAACAATACCACGCGAAAATGTCAAATGTTTGCAGACTCCTCAACTTTCTCAAACACATAAACTCAAAGAAGCACTTCAAAGTAAAGATGAATTTACTGATGAAAGTAGTGCTATTGTCGCTTCGGGAGGATCACGTTATCTTATAGAAGGAAAACTAGGTGCCCATAAGATTACTTATGCACATGATCTTTTAGCTCTATCATGTCTGAAAAAACCTGCAAACGCTACCTTAGTTGGAAATGGTTTTGATGTTCATGCTTTTGAAGATAACAAGCCCATGGTGCTTGGTGGTGTTACAATTGATTCACCCTTTGGTTTCAAGGCTCATAGTGATGGGGATGTTGCTATTCATGCCCTTATTGATGCTCTTTTGGGAGCATCTGGCTTAGGTGATATCGGAATGCTCTTTCCCGATAGCGATGCACAATATGCAGGCATTGATTCTAAAGAACTCTTACATGTAACAGTGAAAAAAATTCAAGATTTTGGTTTCAAGATTGCTAATGTTGATATTACCATTGCAGCACAAACACCACGATTATCACCCTACAAAGATCAAATGCGAACAAGATTAGCCACTATTATGAATCTCTCCAAAGGACAGGTTAATATTAAGGCAACAACTACCGAAAAACTCGGATTTATTGGAAGAAAAGAAGGCGTTGGTGTATATGCCACTGCTTCACTATACTATTTTGACTGGACACAACAATAATGAAAATACTGATTTTAGAAAATGAAATTTATTTGGCACAGAGCATTTCTGCAAAACTGACAGAACTCGGTCATCAATGTGATAACTTTAGCTCGATTAAAGATGCTTTTAAAGGGAGTGCTTATGATGTCGTTCTCTTATCTACAAATATTAATGGGCAAGATTTTTATCCTATTATAGAAGCCTATAAAAATGTAGTTATCATCCTTATGGTCTCTTATATTAGCAATGATACAGTTTCTAAACCTCTGAGTGCTGGAGCTAAAGATTATATTCAAAAACCTTTTATGATTGAAGATCTTATTCGTAAAATAGAGCATTTTCAAAATTATGAACGCCTCAAATATCTTAATACTACCTATAAGAAGTACATAGACCACTCTTTTCAATCAACAACAGTATCTGAAGAACTTATATCTTCATCGCTACCACTCTTTCTTACATGTAACACTCAAAAAGAGTGTGATGCCTTTGCCTTTAAGTATGCTGAGAATGAAGAGAAACCACTTCACTTCATATCCTTGACATCTACTAAAGCCTTTCATGAGATTACAACACTTTCTGAGTCTGCGATTATCTATATTAGTGATTTTCAAGCCCTGAAAAAAAGTGATCACCCAAGTTTTTTCAATCTTATTAGTAATCGAAAAGTTATTGTTTCTAGTACCGAAAAAATTGTAGATATTGATTTTAAAGTCCTAGAGATGAAAAGTCACAATCAACTCTTTGAATATGGGGATATCTTACCTATAGAGGACTATGTTAAATATATTGTTCTTAATTACCAACACAAGTTTCCTGATACTGAGCTCTCTAAACGACTAGGAATTTCTAGAAAAAGTCTCTGGGAGAAACGGAAAAAATATGGCATCGTCAAGAAAAAATAGAACACTTTTTATTGATGAAGAGGCTGTTTCTGCCCTCGCACTTTTAAAAGCAGGACTTCTCTATCCTGTTACACACTTGATGAATGAAGCACAAATGCGTGAAGTTAGTCAAAGCAAGCGTGTTAATGGCATAAGTTTTCCTTTTCCTTTTATCTTTTCACCAGGCGGTAGTGTTAATGAATCTGTTCTCGCCTCTGCAACACAAGGAGAGGTGCTTGATCTTATTTTTAATAATGAAAAAATTGGTGATATCTGCGTAGATGAGATTTTTAAAATTAATCCTAAAGAGCGCTTACTCCATATGTATGGCACAGACGACACACAGCATCCAGGTGTCGCTTCAAAACATACACGTTTAGGTAATTATGCACTCAGTGGAGAATTTAACATTGAGCATAAAAAATTTCTTCTCAAAAAGCAAAAAGTGATAGATGCCAAAAAAAGCATAGAAGCTAAAAAAACTACAGCGATTATGATGGCATTAAATCCCCTGCATCGTGCACATGAACGTCTTATCCGTCAAACACTAGAGACAACTGATTTACTAGTTATTTTTTTATTGAAACCCTATCACACTGATGACTTGCAGTATGAGCTACGAGAAAAAGTTTTACTCTATTTTATTGAGCATTTTTTACCTAAGAATCGTGTTTTAATTATTCCTTTGGAGAGCAGTTATATTTTTGGTGGCTATAATGAGATTATTCTTGATGCTATCGTTGCTAAAAATTATGGCTGTAATGTTTTAAAAATCGGTCATAATCATGCAGGTGCCAATATCTACTACAATAGAAACCTAGATAACACTCTACTTAAACAGATGCACGGTATTGATATTGCTCTTGATATGAGCAGTCAATATGTCTATTGTAATGACTGCACAACCATAGTCAGCACACAAACCTGCCCGCATGGAAAGCATCATCACACCTCTTATGCATCAGAGTCTATTTTACAACTCTTGAAATTAGGTATTTTGCCCCCTGCTGTTTTAATACGCAAAGAGATATCTTCAATGATTCTATCGCATCTCTTTCCAAATCGTTTCCAAAATATAGAAAAAATATTTAATGACTTAATTCCTCATACGGGACTCTTAGAGAGCCATAGCGAGCGTGATATCTATATTGAGCTCATTAAACTACATCAAACAACATCATTAACATAATAAGGCATAATAATATGAATTGGTTTTTTATTACCGTAGGCTATAGCGGACTCGCTCCAAAAGCACCAGGAACGGCAGGCTCATTTGTCTCACTAATACTAGGTGTATTCATCTTAATCTATCTAGGCGAAGAGACTCTCTTTTATGCAGCACTCCTTGCTATGGTTGCAGGTGTTAAAATGATTGACTCTTATGAGGCTAGAACACAAACACATGATGATAAACGTATTGTTATTGATGAATTAGTTGGTATGTGGCTGGCTTTGGCTATTGCACCAGGTATCAAGGTTGATCCTAACACACTCTTACATGTAAGCAATGGTGCTCTTATACAGATTATTCTTAGTTTTGTACTTTTTCGTATTTATGATATCAAGAAACCCTCATATATAGGTAGAATTGATCGAGATGTTCAAGGCGGTATCGGTGTTATGGGTGATGATGTCCTTGCTGGTATTGCTGCGGGAATATCAAGTGCCCTACTTTGGCAGATGTGGCTACAACTTGAGGCGCTAGTTTAGATACTTGTCGCTTCGTTCGCAATGACCGTTTCTTTTATATGCGTATATGATTAAATACTAATTAAGCATTTAAAGAAATTTTACCTGTTACATACCTGTGAATGAGTGATGTCGTCAAAGTTTGGTAAGGTATTCCCATCTCTTGAGCTTTACGTTTTAAAAGTTGCCAGTCCATG
>JAYEPE010000229.1:0-2323 GCA_034723735.1 Campylobacterota bacterium
TTGAAAAAATCTCGACTCACAAAAATAAGAAACAGGCAAGTTTTGAAAAGTTACCAAACTTTGAAAAACAGAGCATTAAAGAGGTTATGGCAAAACAAGATAAAAATAAAAAAGCGCAAGCCATTAAAATCATAGGAGATAATGCTCAGGTTTCTGTTGAGGCCATTCCTATAAACGAATTCATTGACCTTATTTTTTCTGAAGTTTTAAAATTGAACTATACGGTAACGCAGGAAATTCGAACCTTAAAAGATCCGATCACCTTAAACATGACGCAAGCACAAAAAAAACAACAACTTTTTGATGTCACTCAGAAACTTCTTGCTATGCATAATGTACAGATTATAAAAGAGAATGATCTGCTTTTTATATCAAAACAAGATAAAAAGAAAACAACATCACAACTTGAGACTTACATAGGGTTTGGTCGAGAGCTTATAAGCAACATTCAAGACAGTGAAGATATTTTGATGTTTGTACCTTATATGTATGCCACTCCAAGTAATTCAACAAATATACTACGTATGGCTGGGATCAGTAAGGCACGGTTTTATTATCCTGCAAAAAATATCCAGATGATACAAGGAACAGCTGGGGAGATTAGACGTGCTCTAAAAGTCATTAAACTTATCGATCGTCCTTATTACGAAGACAAAATTTTTGGACTTGTCAATTTAGACTATATCGATGTTGTAGATTTTCAAACCCGAATCAAAGATATCTTTCAAGTCAATGGCATACCAATGGCAAACACACCTCAAGAAGTAGGTTTATTAGTTAAACCTATTAAAGAGATCAATACCTTGCTTGTTGTCTCACCAAAACAGTCTTGGATTGAGATGTTAATGTATTGGAAACGTAAACTCGATACTCAAGCACAAATTGAATCAGAACAGCAAGCTTACCTATACATGTACAAGGTACGTAATCGAAAAGCTGATGAATTAGCTGAAGCACTCAATGATATTTTAAGCCTTGAAGCAACACTTACTCCTGAACCTACTAAAACCAACATTAAAATAGTCCCAAAAAGTTCACTCAAAGAAGAAAAAAAAATAAAACAATCCGTTAGCTTTGATCTAGCCACCAATACACTGATGCTGTCAATGTTACCTCAAGAGTATAAAACCCTACTTCCAATTATTGAAAAACTCGATGTACTTCCGCTCCAAACGCTCATAGAAGTCACCATAGCAGAAGTGGATATGACGGACACCTTCAAGCTTGGATTTGAATGGACCTTACGAAACAATGGTCTCGATGTCATTAACAGCCTGATCGCAACAGGAGGAGGTTCAGGACTTGGAGTCACCTTTAACAGTGCCAATCTCGACGCAACCATTAATGCTTATGCCGAAGATAAACTCTTAGATATTGTTTCTCGTCCACGTATTTTGGTCCTCAACAACGAAACTGGAAATATTAACGTAGGTACCCAAGTTCCTATTATCTCAAGTGAAGCAAGCGCAGCAGATATTCCAACAGCATCCGTAATGCGTAATGTTAGCTATAGAACAACAGGGGTAACCGTAGGAGTAACACCAACGATAAACTCAAAGGGAATTTTAACCATGAAAATTGATCTCTCCCTCTCAGAAGCCCAAACCAACGACACTTCCGATATAGACTCTCCCATTATAGTAACACGAGATTTAAGTACAACGTCTGTCATTCGCAGTGATGAAACCATCATGATAGGAGGGCTTATCTCTAGGAACAACAGTGAAACAATAAGTGGTATTCCCTATCTAAGAGATATCCCATGGATAGGAGCACTATTTAGTTCCAGTAGTAAAAAAGTCACAAAAACAGAACTCATTATGTTAATACATCCTGTTATCATCAATTCCCCTCAAGAGATGAAAGAAGAGACTCGGGAATTTCGATCTATTTTAAAATCAATACAAAGTATTTAAAAAAAATTATAATTTTATGAAAAATATGTTATTATAACGCCATGAATTGAGAGGAATCTCTTTTCGCGCGAAAATATTCAAAAGGAGTCTATATGACTATGAAAAAAATTGCGTTGTCTGCATTAGCAGCAACAATGGTAACTAGCCTAGCTTTAGCTGGAACTATTTCACCAACAGCTAGTGGTGATAAAATAGGTACAGAACTACTTTCAGTACAGGATGTTAATGTAAGCAATGTATTTGCAAATGCAGTATATGAGCCTACAAACATTCCATCGGGAGCAGCAGCCAACCCTGTTATTAAATATACATTTACCAATCTTAAGGATTTAGATACTAATGCAACAGCAGTTAGTAACGCTGGTGTTTATCTAATCAAAAATGGAGATGACACTAATCTAACTGCG
>JAYEPE010000230.1:0-11616 GCA_034723735.1 Campylobacterota bacterium
CTATAGAATCCATCCTGTATTGTATAAAATCGTTTATATATCGTCTAATCGTTTTTAAGTCTAGTAGGAATAGTTTTTTTATTTCATCTTTAGGGATATCTTCATTATAAGCTAGAATAACTCGTATCCTATTCTCTTTCATACTATTGTTATAAGTATATTTATGAATATGTTTGAGTTGTTGCATCTCTTCTGATGTAAGGTATAAGTTTGCCATATTAGTACCTGTCATCTAGCAACTTCTGTTCCAGTATTGGTGAGTTGGTGGGAATGTTATTTTGGGATGTGTATAGGTATAGTAAGTCCACTATAGTCTACAAACACCTTCTCTCCAGCCAAGTGAGTCTGTCTCATAGAAGGATTAAGTTTTTGTTTAAATCTTCTATAATAAACCCTAAACTGGGTATATTCATACCCATTAGGATGATCTCGCTTATACTCTTCCCAGAGCAAGGATAAAGTAACTTTAGTTTTTTTACGTCGTTTAAGCTCTTGATGAATATAGTTCATATCTGGCATCGCTTTACGAGAGACAACTGTACTTAATACTTCTGGAAAGAGTTGTAAACGTAGGCTATCATCATCTAAAGTCTCTATCTGCTCCACAGATAAATCCAACTCTTTAAACCGTCTCACATAATCAGCAACGGTACTTCTTGCTACTCCTGTAGCACGGCATATCTTTCGTATAGACAAACCCATATTGCTATGGAGTTGTATTACATCACGAATCTCTTTCATAGATTTAATCCTCATCTTTAACACCTTTGTAAATAAATTTACAATCAGTGTATATAAATTTAGAAAATATCTCTTTCTTAAACGAATATAAGTTAGCGTTTTTTTAGCCAAAGTGTCCGAATCATTTCCGTCATCACTGTCCGAATGAAAACGTTATTGGTGTCCGAATGAAAACGCTATGGGTGTCCGATTTGCTCCGTTTTTTGCACTTTCAAATAAACTATTGATAAGCTCATGAAATTGTAAAGGATTTACCTGTACGCCTTGTAGCATTATTGCATAATGAAGATGTGGTCCGCTGACTCGTCCTGTAGCACCGCTTAGACCTACTGTTTGTGCTTGTTTGATTGTATCTCCTACCTTTACATGTAAAAGACTTAGATGGTAATAACAACTGTAAATACCTTCTCCGTGATCTATAACTACAGAGTTTCCTGCGTAATAACGATCTTTTGCAATGACTACAACACCATCGTTGCTAGCTATAATAGGTGTACCAATCTTTGCTCTAAAATCAGTACCTGAGTGGAAGCTTTTTAGAGTATTATTAAACATCCGAGCGGAACCAAAATTACTTGTGATTTTAGAGTCTAGTGGATTGATAAAGGGCTTATTCCAGTAACGTTTAGGTCTTGTAGTATTGTATATTTTCATTGCTTCTTTATACTCTCGTGAAGTACGTTTACGCTGTTTTTTATTGGGTTTTACCTTGGAGGGGGTGACAGTGATATTTTCAAAAGGATACTCTCCTTGCTTTACATGTAAGAGTAGAGTTTTAGTGCTTTTTGCATCTTTTAAGATGAGTTTTTTATCTCCGATACTTTCACGATAGTTGATAGGAACCAGTACAAATTTTTTATGAGTGTTTACAGGGTGGCTCAGTAGAGGAATATTTTTAGATTCATACTCTATTGTTGTCTCAGGAGATAGTTGTGAAAACTCAAAGAGAGCGGTTGTACCATTAATAACATCACGCCCCAATAATGAGTAAAAAAATAAAATACTAAGTAAAAAAACCTTCATAATGCTCCCTTTTGGATAGAATTTCATATCTTACATGTAAAGAATTGAGATGCAACTTAGTGATATCATTAAAAAACTACAATCGAATCAAAATATCCTCTTAACAGGTGGCGCAGGTGTGGGTAAAACAACTTTGACTCGTCAAGTGATTGGCCATTTTGAATCTGAAGCGAAAAAAGTGGCTAAACTCGCATCTACAGGGATGGCAGCAACCCTTATTGGAGGTCAGACACTGCACAGTTTTTTTGACTTGGGGATTTGTAATGATGTTGAGGATTTAGAGCGTCAAGGTAAAAGTACACTCAAAAAGAAAATTCATAAATTAATTCATACAATGGATATTATTATTATAGATGAGATATCTATGGTGAGTGCACCTCTTTTTGAGATGATCCATCTACGCCTGTTGCAAGCTGAGTATAAAGGTGTACTTATGCTTGTGGGTGATTTTTTACAACTTCCTCCTGTTGTTCGTGGCTATGGAGAGGTTAATTTTGCTTTTGAGAGTAAAAGTTGGGAGCATTTTGAGTTTGAAACGATTACATTAAGAGAGGTGTATCGAACAGATGATAGTGATTTTATTAAGATTTTAGATGCGGTACGTTTTTCACAAGTTGGTGAGATAGAGCACTATTATCTGCATCAGCTTATCAAACCTATTCCTGAAGATTTAAGCAATTATACCTATCTATACGGGAAAAACATTTCGGCAAAAAAGCATAATGAGCAGCAACTCAGTTTTATTGATTCAGATGAGCGTAGCTATAAGGCGCAAGTGGTACGTCATGATAAAAATACAAAAGAGAGAGATATTGAACGTTTTTTTGATGATGCTAGAATTGAGAAGGTTATGCGACTTAAGGTAGGAGCTCCTGTTTTATTTACACGTAATGCATGGAACTATTTTAATGGAGAACGAGGCACTATTATTAAGATGGATGAAACGCTCTTACATGTAAGAAAATCTGATGGCATGATAGTTAAACTAGAGACTGTGAGTGTGAGTAAGAGTATATGGAAAGAGAAAACGATTAAAGGTAAAAAAGAGATTGTTGAGACGGATCTCTTTAGCATTCATCAATTTCCTTTGCAATTAGCCTTTGCGATTACTATTCATAAATCTCAAGGAATGAGTCTTGATGATCTAATTATTGATACTACAGAAATTTTTGCCCCTTCACAATTTTATGTTGCTATTTCACGTGCGATAAGCCCAAATAGACTTATTTTGAAACAACCTCTCAAAGATTGGAGATATCTTGCTTTTGTTAATCCTAAAGCTTTAAAATTTGTGATAAATTAAGATTGGATATGAGATAATGCAAAACAAGGATTTTCAATGACAATTAAAGCAAAATTGATTATAGCAGCTGTAGCTGTTACTATTTCATCATTACTGAATTTTTCACTAACGGGTTATGTAGAACATCAAATTATAAAATATAAAAACTCTGAAGAGAACCTTCTTTCAATCGAAATTGAAATCTTAAAACTTCGAAAACATGAAAAAGATTTTTTAGCACGTAAAGATTTAAAATATGTACAGAAGTTTGAAAAAGATCTTAAAATTTTTAAAAAAGAGATTCAATATGAAAAAGATTTTTTACATAGCGAGGATATAGATACACAATATATTCTAGATCTTGAAAAAATGATAAGTCATTATCATGAAGCATTCTTGCAGGTTGTAGCAATACAAAAGAAGATAGGACTTCACTCTAAGGATGCTCTGTATGGCTCTGTGCGAGAGGCTGTTCATAAGGTCCAAGAGAGTGCTAAATCTAGCAATAATGATACTTTATATGCCAAAGTACTTACACTACGAAAGCATGAAAAAGATTTTATGTTACGACGTAGTAGTAAATATATTGATAAATTTAATCATGATATTGCTCAGCTAGATGCGTGTCTCGTAAAAAACTTTGATAATACAGACCTATTAAATGATGTGAGGCTCTATAAGAAAAATTTTTTAGCACTAGTTAAAGCTGAAAAAATAAAAGGTCTCAATGCACAATCAGGGCTTATGGGAGAGATGCGAAGTACTATTCATGAAAGTGAAGAGAGTATTGAAAAATTTGAAAAAGAGTTTCTATCCATCACAGATGAGTATATATTGACCTTAGAAGAGGTCGCTTTAGCTATTGAAATTTCGATTATGTTGATGATTATTGGATTTATTTTGATGCTTGCTAAATCTATTGTGAATTCACTCAATAGACTTGAACTGACGGCAAAAGATTTATCAGAGGGTGAGGGTGATTTAACACAAAGATTAGAGATAAAAGATGACGATGAAATTGCAAAAATCAGTACTTATATCAATGGGTTTATAGAAAAAGTGCAAAATACCATTATCCAAGCCAAAGAGACTAGTAATGAAAATTCATCTGTTTCAGAAGAGTTAGCACGTACATCATTGCAGATTGGTCAAAAAGCAGAGGAAGAGTCGTCCATTGTAGGTGAGGTAAGTGCCCAAGGTAAAAATCTTCAGTCTGTTCTAAGTCTGGCTATTGATGATGCACAACATACTGAAGAAGAGCTGGATAATGCTGAAAAAGCTTTAGAAAAGACTAACGACATTATTGTTTCACTCACTGAAGACATTGTTGTCCGTTCTCATGCTGAAGTAGAACTTGCAGATAGACTACAACACCTAAGCAGTGATGCTGGACAGGTCAAAGATGTATTAGAAGTTATTGGAGATATTGCTGATCAAACAAATCTTCTTGCACTTAATGCTGCTATAGAAGCAGCTCGTGCAGGTGAGCATGGACGTGGCTTTGCAGTGGTTGCTGATGAGGTGCGTAAGCTGGCTGAGCGTACGCAAAAATCACTTACAGAGATTAATGCAACGATAAGTGTTATTGTCCAATCAATTACAGATGCAAGCGAAGCGATTACACTGAATGCAGGTGAGATAGAAAAGCTCTCAAAAAATGCAGATGAGGCACAAAATGAGATATCTACAAGTGTTAATGTTATGAAAATTGCAGTTGAAAATGTAGATGAGATGGTTAATGGATATGCTAGTAATGGAAAGTCTATTCAGGCTATGATTGATAAAGTTGAGACGGTAAATGAGCTCTCTGTATCTAATGCACGAAGTGTCGAAGAGATTGCTTCTGCTTCGGATCATCTCTCTTCTATGACAGCAAAACTCAATAACCTCTTAGCTTCATATAAAACTTGAAGAAAAAAATCTTACTTGTAGGCGCCTCAACGGGAGGCCCTTCTCAAATTAAAGAGATGTTAGCTCAAATATCTTCACTCTCTTGCACTGTGATTATCGTACAGCATATGCGAGAAGAGGTCTTACCGTTTTTTATTAAAGATTTACAAGAGTCTTTACATGTAAAGGTTCAAACAACTCCTTTGTGTACAAATTTTAATGAACCCTCTATAATCGTCTGCGCTCAAAGTTCTGTGATACGAAAAAACTCTCGAAATTATGAGATTATAAGTGATACAAAAGAGCAGAAATATACCCCTGATATTAATAAGTTTTTCAACTCTTTTGCACTTTTGAGTGCTGATTTTGATCTGCATGTTTTAATTATGACAGGTATTGGCAGCGATGGTGTTCAAGGAGCCCAAAATCTAAAAATGGAAGGGGCAAAGATAATTGCACAAGATGAAAAAAGTTGTCCTGTATATGGAATGCCACGTGTTGCGGTAGAGAGTGGTATTGTTGATGAGATTAAAACGCTTGATGAAATCAAAGCTTGTTTTAGGAGTCTATAATGGGTCTGTTTGATTGGTTTTCTGATGAGGATGAGGTATCTGAAGTTAAAAAAGAGACCCCTTCAGATTTTTCTGATTTTCAACGCATTTCAGAGTATATATATGATAAAAGTGGCATCACCGACTTAGATAAACGTGCCCTCATCTCAAAACAACTTATGCAATTTTCTGTAGAAAATGAATTATATACAACACAAAGTTTTTTAGAAAAAATGAGACATGATAGGAGTTTTTATCAAGATGTTATTAATATTGTAACTGTTAATGAGACCTATTTTATGCGTGAGATTAAAGAGTTAGAGTGGCTGATTTCTTATATTAAACACTCAGAGAAAAATCTTAAAATTTTATCAATGCCGTGTTCGAGCGGTGAGGAAGTGTACTCTATTTTAATACTACTTAGTGAAGCAAATATTGATATTAGCAAGATTGATATTACGGGGTTTGATATCAACACTCAGGCAGTTAAACGTGCACAAAAAGGTATTTATGATGAACGTGCTCTACACAAAATACCTCTCCATGTAAAAGAAAAATACTTTACAAAAGATGATGAGCGGTATCATATCGATGATAGATTTAAGAGATGTGTTCATTTTTATCAGAATAATATTTTTGATTTAGAGAATTATCGTGATACATTTGATATTGTACTTTCACGTAATATGTTTATCTACTTTGATAGTGAAAAACGCCTGCGCGCTACTAATATTATTATTGATTTATTAAATTATAATGGGATTTATATCAAGGGACATGCTGATCATATTCAAGAACATGAAAAATTAGAAAATTTAGTGTTTGGAGTCTATAAAAAAGTTTAAAAAAGGGTCTTACATGTAAAGGTAAATGCCTTTACATGTAAGTGTGATTATAAGTCACCCTCGTGCTCTGCTAGATACTCAGCAACACCTTCAGTTGTAGCTTTCATACCATCATCACCTTTTACCCAACCAGCAGGACAAACTTCACCATGCTCATCAGTAAACTGCATAGTATCTACCATACGAAGCATCTCATCTATGTTACGACCAAGTGGTAGGTCATTGATAACTGCGTGACGTACTGTTCCGCTAGCATCAATTAAAAATGAACCACGAAGTGCTACTGCTTCACCAAAAAGTACATCATAATCTTTAGAAATTTGTTTTGTAAGGTCAGCTACAAGTGGGTAACCAACACGACCGATACCACCATTATTAACTGGAGTTTCTCTCCAAGCAAAGTGAGAAAATTGGCTATCTACAGAAACGCCAATAACATTAACACCACGCTCTTTAAACTCTGGAAGTCTGTGATCAAAAGCGATAAGCTCTGAAGGACATACAAAAGTAAAATCTAATGGATAAAAGAAAATTACTGTCCCTTTTTCACCAAAGTTTTCGTATAAGTTGAAATCTTCAACGATTGAACCGTCACCAAGAACTGTTGTTGCTGTAAAATCTGGAGCTTTATTTGTTACTAACATATGTTGTACCTCTTTTTTTATTTTGTTGGTGAAATTTTAGCATAGAAAGTTTAATCAAAATTGGAGAAATAAAATTAATAAAGATAACTAAAGGAAAAAAATTATCCTTTAGTTATCTGAGTGCTAGGACTTGGTTTTTACCTGAGTTTTTCGCAGTATAAAGCATTTGATCACATCGTTTTGTGATATTGTTAGCTGCATCACCAGGACGATATTGGGTAACACCAAAACTACATGTTAATGAATGGACATGCTCAAAAGCATGCTTTTCGATAGTACGACGTAACTTTTCAGCAAAGGCTTCAGTCTGGGTGATATCACTATGTGAAATAATAATAAATTCATCACCACCCCATCGACCAAAAACATCAGTATCACGAATCTCTTGGGTAATTAAAGCAGTAAGTTGAATAAGGGCATTATCACAATTTTCTGTGCCATATTTACTATTCGTAACTTGAAAATTGTCAATATTAAGAAGGATGACAGAAAAAATTTCTTTATAACGTGAGGCACGCTCAAGCTCTTTTGTTAATAAGAAATCAGATTGAGCGCGATGATAGATATGTGTAAGCGTATCAAAATTAACACTCTCTTTGAGTTCATTTTCTTTTTCAAGTTCTGTTGTGATATCTCTAAAGATAACAGCATCATGAAACATTTTAAGAGGTGTAATGCTGAGTTCAAAGCTTTTAATCTCTTTATCTTTTTGCATCTGTACACGGTGGGTACGTTGAGGGTAGTTTCGTAGCGTATCTAGCCAACTCTCTCCACGCATTCTTTTTTGTAAAAAACCTTCACCAGCAATGAAGAAATCACTAATACAAGTATGTTTTTCTTTAAACTTTGCAACACGGGTGTAGCCAAAAAATTTCAGCATAACATCATTTGCATCTTTAAGTGTCTCTCCGTCGGTTACAACAAAGATCTCCTTTTGAAGATTGATAAGATTTCTAAGATAAGGTCTTTGTGCCAAGTCTTTGAGGAAAAACCCTAAGACAATGACCCCAATAAAAAAGGCTAAAATTGCTTGAAAAACAACTTCAATGCTACACGCACCGTTGCTTTGAGAGTAAAGATAATAAAATAAGATGGCTACAGCAGTTTCATAAACAGCAAAAAAGAAGAGATAATATCGCATAAGGTACACTTTCAAAAATCAATATAAGCTGAATTATAGCATCAAAATGTGTTAAAAGTGTATCAATGAATACTTACTTCGCAATTTCTTCTTTACTCAACAAGCACTTTATAACCTCAAAGATACTAAAATTCTGCAATATATTAGATTTCTCACACTAACATATCAAGGAAAAAAATTGAAAAAAAGAACAAAAATTGTAGCTACAATAGGTCCTGCATCGGATAGCTTAAGCGCTATAGAATCTCTTATTCGCGCAGGTGTGAATATCTTTCGCTTAAACTTTAGTCATGGTACACATGAATATCATGGTGAGGTTTTAGCACGCATACGCCAAGCTATGGAAGTTACAAAACTTACAGTAGGTGTCTTACAAGATATTAGTGGTCCTAAGATTCGTATTGGTGAACTAGAGCATCAATTTGAACTTGAAGAGGGTGATTGTATTGTTTTTCATAAAGAGACTTGCATTGGAAAGAAAGCAGGTGAACATACTTATGATGTTTCGATTAACTATCCTGAAATTTTAGATCAGTTGAATGTTGATGATTATATCTATCTTTATGATGGAATTATTCGTACTAAGGTTATTGAAGTCTCTGAAAATAGTATTAAGGTCTATGTTGAAAATAGTGGTGTTCTCTCTTCAAAAAAAGGGGTGAATTTTCCTAATACTCGCTTAGGTGTAGATGTTTTAACTGCCAAAGACCGCATTGATATGGCATGGGGTGTTAAAAATGATGTTGACTTTATGGCTATCTCTTTTGTTCAGCATGCGGGTGATATGCTTCAAGCCCGTGAAATTGTCAGCAGTCATGGTGGAAAACAGATGCTTCTTGCTAAGATTGAAAAATTTGATGCGATTGAAAATATTGATGCCATTATGGAAGCTTCTGATGGGATTATGGTAGCGCGAGGTGATTTAGGAATAGAAGTTCCTTATTATGAAGTCCCTACACTTCAAAAAATGCTTATTCATAAGGCAAATGCAGCCGCCAAGCCCGTTATTACGGCAACGCAGATGCTGCTGTCTATGACAAAAAGTGAACGTGCTACACGTGCAGAAATTAGTGATATCGCCAATGCTGTTCTTGATGGCTCCGACGCGGTGATGCTCTCAGAAGAGAGTGCGGTAGGGGTGCACCCTTCTTTAGCAGTAGAGACGATGTTTGAAACAATCCGTGAAACGGAACTGAATTATCCTTTTCATCGGTTTCGTACTTTTGAGCGTAATGACGTGACTGATGCTATTGATGAATCAGCAGTACGGCTTTCACGTGATTTGAATGCTGAGGGGATTTTAACCTTGAGCGCTTCAGGATCATCCGCGAGAAAATTGGCACGTTATCGCCCCAAACGACCTATCTACGCGATTACTCATGATGATACGATACGCCGACAATTGACATTGACATGGGGTGTAGTACCTGTCTTTTCAGTAACAGCTAAATCTTTAGGAATGACTCTTTGTGAGGTGATGGACTATGGTCTTAAAAAGGGAATTTTAGATTTTGAAAAAAGTTATATTCTTACAGCAGGTGATCCTACGGGGATTAGTGGTACAACAAATATGATACGCCTACTTCAAAAACAGGAAATGGAATTTTTCCGTGGACTAAAAGATAAGTCTTTATAATATTTATGTACAATACTACTTATATAACAAAAGGGTACTAAAGAGTGCAAACGGTATTTTCATGTTTTTTAGTCCGTTTGTTACTTTACTGTGCCCTTATTGCTGGTATCTTTGTCTTTCAATTTCCACAGTTAACAGCAGAGAAAAAAAATCAAACTATTCAAAAGCTACCTAAGAGTGTTAAAGTTTCTTTGGTAGCGCCTGCAAAACCTAAGCCAAAACCAAAGCCAAAGAAAAAAATCAAGCCAAAGCCCAAACCAAAGCCAAAGCCCAAACCAAAGCCGAAAAAAACAGTAAAACCAAAACCAAAACCTCTGCCAAAACCAGAAGTTAAGATAGTGCCACCTGATTTAAATACAACTAAGCCTAAAAAGCCAGAAATTAAAAAGATAGAGCCTATAGTAAAAGTAGCTGTAGTTATCGAAGAGCCTTTCGTTGCAGAACCTCTCTCTTATGAAGAAGAGAATAAAATTGAGAACTATAAGGCGTATCTTGAAGATACAATACGTTTAAATAAAAAATACCCAACAAAAGCTCGTCGTATGCGACATCAAGGGAGTGTTACAATGCGATTTGTAATAGATAAAAATGGTAAAATCATGGAATATGAAATAGTACGCTCAAGTGGATTTTCTACACTAGATAAGGCAACTGTATCACTATTTAAACGTGTAGGCTCATTTGATAAGCCCCCTGAAACTCTTGAAACACCGTATGAATTTACAATACCATTAGTATATAAACTGAAATAGGAGAAAAAATGACTATAATAGAACTTTGGACAACGCAAGATTGGGTGATTAAAACCCTGATGGTAGCCTTTGTGCTTGCAACAATTATCATCTTAGAAAAATTTTATCAGCTTATTCGTATGACAAGTCTTATCAAAAATCTTGATGCAGATCACTTGGAAAAAGCAAAATTACCCATCATAAAAAATGCTTTAGACTCTATAGATTCTTTCCATGATAAAGACAAAGCCCTCTATAATGCAAATGTTGGCGTTCAACTTGAGAAGATTGATCAGTATCTTATGCGCTATATTGGTCTTATTGGACTTATAGCGATATTAAGTCCGATGCTTGGACTTATTGGTACATTTTTTGGTGTTTGGCATGTTTTTGAAGGTGTTGGCTCTTTTGGTCTTAATAATCCAGGTGCAATAGCACGGGGTATCAAAGAAGTTCTCATTGATACTATGGCAGGACTTATGGTTGCTGTTTATGCTACCATTGCCTATCGCCTACTTGAACTTTGGGTGCGACAACTCTCTGTAAAATTTGAAGAGAAACTCTACCATTACATTGGATTTAGAGATGCGCCGTAAACGTAAAGCAATAGATTTTCATTTAGATATTGCTCCTGTAAATCTGATTGACCTGCTTTTAGTATTGTTGATATTTTTTGTCACCACTACTTCATTTTTGCAGCTTCAAGTGATAGAGTTAACACTTCCCAAAGCAGATGCAGCAAAAAGAATTCAACCAAAATCAGAAAATCATGTAATAAATATTGACCTTACATGTAAGGTATATTTAGATAGAAAAGAGATGAGTTTAAAAGATTTAGAGATAAAACTTATAAAACTAAAACAAGGGGATAAAAAAGCATACTTTCGCCTTGGCGCAGATGCTGCGTCACCGCATGAGTGTTTTATCAATGTTTTGAATGTTCTACAAAAAGCTGATATTAGCAATATTGAGATTTTAACTAAGAATAAGTAGTCTTTATGTTACTGAAGAATCTTTTCTTTAGAGATTTTAAAATCATCAAATAAGATGGTTTCATCCTTGGATGCTGCCCAATCTTGGTCACCTCCGCCAAAGAAAGTGCTAAAATAGAGAAGATCAATGCCAAAGCTAT
>JAYEPE010000231.1:0-11609 GCA_034723735.1 Campylobacterota bacterium
GTGAAGAGATAATTAGAATAATAAGTGCAAGAAAAGCAAATCAAAAAGAAAGGATTTTTTATGAGCAACATTAAACAAAGAGAAAAATTTGACGAATTTGAGATGGAAGATGAATATGATTTTAGTGGTGGTGTTCGAGGTCGGTTTTATGAACCAAAGAAAATACCTGTCTCTTTAAGACTAGATAACGATATAGTACTATTTTTCAAAAAATTAGCAAGTGAAAAAAAAGTACCCTACCAAACCCTCATAAATGCTTTACTTAGAAAAGAGTTACAAGCAGTATAACAAGTACGAGGAGACCAATAATTTACTCTAGCGGGGAAATTATTGCTCACGATGACCGTTATCACCTGGCAAAATTGACTTTTAAGTGTAATTACAATATAATTACTTATAGGAGTTAGTTATGACAACACTTACAAAAATTGGAAACTCACAAGGTATTAGAATTCCTAAGCCTTTAATACAGCAAGCTCATCTTGAAAATGTCAGTTTAGAACTTGAAGTATTAGAAAATGGTTTATTAATTAAACCAGTTCATAACACATCAAGGGATACTTGGAAAGAAAACATCGAGCAAGTAATGTTGAATAACAAAGGTTTTCACGATGAAGCACTTTTAGAAGACTTTTTAAATGATAACGATTTAGAAGATTTTCAATGGTAGTGGACATTAAAAGGTTTGAAATTCACTTAGTTAAACTTAACCCAACTGTTGGTTCTGAAATTCAAAAGACAAGACCTTGTATAGTGATTTCACCAGATGAAATGAATATCTTAAAAACTGTCATTGTTGCGCCAATGACATCCAAAGGTTTTGATTTTGTATTTAGACCAAAGATAAAATTTGAAAATAAAACTGGGTTAATATTATTAGATCAAATTAGAACAGTTGATAAAACAAGACTTGTAAAGAAATTAGGAATTGTTGATAAAAGAACATCTCAGGAGATTTCTAAAATGCTCATACAAATGTTTGAACTGTAATTAAATGATAATAAATTGATTCCAAACTTTAGCTTGAAAATTGAAATACTACAACATCGTTCGTAGTTGTGCTGCGTGCCAAAGAATAATAAAATTCAAAAAGAAAATCAGTAAAGAACTTCCACGTGAAATGATATTTTGAAGTGTAGTGCGTGATTTAGTATGGGTTTTAAAGGCGATAATCATATGAATTATCGTAATAAAGGTTAAAAATCCCACCATAAGAAGTTTACGAATCATGGTCTGGGCTAAATCAGAGTCCATGGCATTAACAAAAACATCTGAAAAACCGTGATGCATGTATAGTATCGTTCCCGTTGTTAAAAGAGAGACTAACCAGACACTTTCAAAGTAGCCATAGAGAGGACCTAAATGCTTGTAAACATTAGCCTGAGCTTGTTTATCACGGAGAAAAATGCCTAGAGCGAAAAGTAGCAGTGAGCCACCAATCCATGCGGTTGCTGATAAAATATGAATGTAAAGTACTATTTGCATAAGCTAATTATATGCAAACTATCACAATAATTTATTAATAAATATCAAGAAAAATACTTACATGTAAGATACTAATATATAATAAACAAGTTCTTTGCTAAAATACGCGCAATACATTTAGGTAAATATTATGGAGTTTCAATGGATGCAGCCAAATATATCTGGATGAACGGGAAGTTTATAGCATGGGATGATGCTAAAACTCACGTTCTTTCACATACAATACACTATGGAAATGGTGTTATTGAGGGGACAAAAGCATACAAAACCGATAAAGGTTATGCAATCTTTCGTCTTAATGAACATACGGCAAGGTTAAAAGAGTCTGCGAAGATGACACTAATTGATATTCCCTTTAGTGTCCAAGAGATGAATACAGCTCAAATTGATTTAGTCAAGAAAAATGATTTTAAGGGTGACAATGTCTATATCCGTCCTTTTGCATTTTTGGGTTATGGTGTTATGGGAGTCTATCACAGAGACGCTCCTGTTGAGACAGTTATGGCTGCTTGGGAATGGGGTGCGTATCTTGGAGAAGAAGGACTTGAAAAAGGAATTCGTCTTAAAATTGCATCAATGACACGCCCAGCAAATACTTCAAATATGGGCAAAGCTAAGGCAACTGCGAATTATCTTAACTCACAGATGGCGAAGTTTGAAGCTATTGAGTGTGGCTATGATGAAGCACTTTTACTAGATGATCAAGGCTATGTTGCTGAGGCGAGTGGTGCTTCATTTTTTATGATTAAAGGCGATACAATTATCACACCACCAAGCGACAATGCTCTTGTTTCGATTACACAAAAAACAGTTATTGAGATGGCTGAAAAAATGGGTTATACTGTTGTTCGTCGTCGTATTACCCGCGAAGAGGTCTATATCGCTGATGAGGCTTTTTTAACAGGAACTGCAGCAGAAATCACACCGATACGTGATATTGATGCACGTATTATTGGAGAGGGACATCGTGGTCCTATTACTGAAAAAATTCAGAGTGCTTATTTTGATATCGTTTTCGGACGAAATCCAGATTATGCGCACTATTTAACTTACATTGAGGAGAACTAATGGCATCAGATATGAATGACTATTTTAATAAGAAAAAAAATGAAAACCGCTCAAGTGGCGGTGGAAATGGTGGCGGTGGTGGTGGCCCAAAAATGCCTAAGCCTCCAAAGATAGACTTTAATATGAGTGGTGGAAAACAAGCACTTATTGTCTTTATCGTAACAGTTATATTCTTTTTAGTGGTTGCAAAACCTTTTGAGATTATTGAAGAGGGACAACGTGGTATTTTAGCGACAAATGGTAAGTATGAGCAACAAGCACTTCTTCCAGGACTGCATTTTATCATTCCTGTAATTCAAAAAGTGTATCTTGTAGATACAAAAGTTCGTATTATCAACTACGCTGATAAAATCGAGCGTTCTGGTATGGGTGAAGGTATTGGTGCAAAACCAGCCATTACTGTTCTTGATAAACGTGGTCTTCCTGTCTCTATTGAACTTACAGTTCAGTACCGTATGAACGCGGCATTTGCAGCGCAAACTATCTCTAATTGGGGATTTAGCTGGGAAGAGAAAATTATTAACCCTGTTGTTCGTGATGTTGTTCGTAATGTTGTTGGTCAATATGATGCAGAGTCATTGCCTGTAAAACGTAATACAATTGCAGATCAGATTGAAAGTCTTATCCGTACAAATGTAAATGAGCAGAAAAATTCTCCTGCGGTACTTGAATCAGTACAACTTCGTGAGATTGTTTTACCTCAAAAAGTAAAAGAGCAGATCGAACGTGTTCAAGTTGCAAAACAAGAAGTTGAACGTGTACAACAAGAAGTACAACGTGCTAAACAAGATGCTCTTAAACGTGCAGCAGAGGCAGAAGGTCTTGCGCAAGCTGTTAAGATTAAGGCAGAGGGTACTGCAACAGCAATTACTATCGAAGCAGACGCACAAGCAAAAGCAAATATGCTTATCAGTGAGTCACTTACGCCAAAACTACTTGAACTTAAACAGATTGAAATTCAAGGTAAATTTAATGATGCTCTTCGTGTCAATAAAGATGCAAAAATATTCTTAACACCTGGCGGATCAACTCCAAATATCTGGGTAGATACAAAAGACGCACAAAAACGCGTTACTGCTCAATAACAACTCTTACATGTAAGGCTAAGGGCTCTGCTCTTAGTGGTACATCTTTTGCTTAATACTAACAACTAAATCAGGACAATACTTATGCAAGATATCTTAAACCGTGTCGATTGGGAAAAATCTGAACTTCTACCCGTGATTGTACAAGACGTTACTAATAACGAAGTACTTATGGTCGCTTATATGAATAAAGAAGCACTACAGCTTTCGCTTGAGACAAAATTGGCACATTATTACTCACGCTCACGTCAACGTTTATGGAAAAAAGGTGAGAGTAGTAATCACTTACAACATATCCAATCTTTTTTTATTGATTGTGATAATGATACGCTCCTTATCAAAATTATTCAAGATGGTGTTGCTTGTCACACAGGACGACGCTCATGCTTCTTCACTGAACTAGAAAGTGGCGAAGCCGTTTCAGAAGTACAAGTCGATACAGCTGCGATGTATGGAGTTATTGATGAACTTTACCATACAATTTTAGAGCGTAAAACTGCTGATCCTAAAACATCATGGACGGCTAAACTTTTATCTCAAGGTGATAATGCCATTTTGAAAAAAGTTGTTGAAGAAGCAGGTGAATTTAGCTTCGCTGTCAAAGATGGCAATGAAGATGAGATTATTCATGAATGTGCTGATTTAACCTACCATGTACTCGTTGCATTAGGACATAAAAACATCTCTCCAGATCGTATCAAACAAGAATTAGCTCGCCGTTTTGATAAGAGCGGTATTGCAGAGAAAAACTCCCGCTAATTATGAAACAAAAAATCATTGCCTTTATTGATGGTCTTATTCTGTATGACTATATTCTCTTTGGGGCAGTAATTTTACTTTTTATTCTCTTTTTAATTTTAGCTATTTTACTGCGTCGCAATGTTGCAATTTCAGTTTTGAGTGTATTTATCGCTTTTTTAATTTTGATACTAGGCCCTACTCTTGGGTATAAGATAATGCATCAGTTTCTCTATAAAAATGAAGTCAATATAACTAAAGTTAAAAAATTAGAATTTACTGATGCCTTACTTATTGAGGGAATACTAAAGAATAGTTCTAAGATGGATTTCCTTACATGTAAGATAAAAGCGAGTGCTTATAAAGTCTCAGGAAATACTATACAAGATATGATATATCCCTTCAAGCCCTTTAAGAAAGCTTATCTGAAATTGGATACAATAATAAAGCCTAATGAAACAAAAACATTTAAACTGTTTTTAGAACCATTTCACTACTCAAAAGAATACAATCTTAGCATAGGGGCAAACTGTAAATGACACATTTAACTATTGTACATTATCTAGTCCTCGCTGTTGTTGCCCTGCTTTTTGTCTTAACTGTTATAGTATCTTTTCGCGAAAAAAATCCAAAAATTCGTACTACTATGATTCTTTCATCACTTGCTGTTATGATTTTAATCGCAGCATTTTTTATGATGGCACTAGATAAATACACTAAAATAGCGAAAATCAGAGGTCTTAAAAATACACGTATGCTTATGAATGAGCAAATTATATATAGCGGATACGCTGTAAATGCAGGTAAATTTAAAATTGGAAAGATTAAGCTCGAAATCAAACTTGTCAATAAGGGTCATGCAACTGGAAATGTTAAAGGGGGTAGCTTCTATAAACCTAGTGGTTTTATGGACTTTATTGGTGGTGGAGAAACAGCTAAACGTAAAAGTAAGCCTCAAACAATAATCCGCACCTTTGTTGTTGCCGAAGATTTAGAGCCTGGAAAATCCAAATACTTTAGCGTTCGTATGCCTTATCCACCTTATTTTTCAAGTACCGCTGATTATACAAGGATTTTTGCTCACTAGTACTTCAATCCCACCTTTTTTAATGCCTGATTAATATGACGAATCTGATCATTACGATTACGACACCATAGAGGTGCAATTAAAGAATCATCATCAATTCCTGCCGTAATTCTTTGAACATGCATCTCTTCAGGCTTTAACTGTAATGCTTCAACTAAAACATCAAGGTACTCTTCTTCCGTAATTGGCGTAAATTCACCGCGTGCAAATTCATTAGCAAGAGCAGTACGTTTCACAACATAAAGAGGATGATATTTGACAGAGTCCATGCCCCAACTATATGCATCCTTGGCTGTTTGTAGCATCATCTCTCTGTTTTCACCTGGAAGACCAAAAATCAGATGACCACAAACATTTAAGCCATAGGCTTTAGATTTTTGTATCCACTCTTTTACATTAGATGCGTCATGCCCACGATTAATACGCTCTAGCGTCTCGTCATAGACAGACTGGATACCAAATTCTATCCATATCTCTTTCTCACGTGAAAGCTCTTGGAGATACTCTAACACTTCTTCAGTCACACTATCTGAACGAGTTCCTATACTTAAGCCTACAACATTATCAAAACTCAATGCTTTTTCATAAAGTGCTTTAAGTGTTTCAAATGGAGCATAAGTATTGGTAAAAGATTGAAAATAGACTAAAAACTTTTCGGCCCCATATTCACGTTTCTGTTTTTCACTGATAAGTTCAAACTGTTTCTCAAGCTGTAAGAGTTGTTTTTCTAAATGAGGATTTTGTGTTGATTCTAGGTTAAGGAAAAAACCTTTTAAGGGCTTAACGCTATCTAAGCTTGGACTAAAGGAGTCATTTTCACAGAATGTACAGCCACCTTTTGCAACATTACCATCAATATTTGGACAAGTAAATCCTAAAATAGAGACAGGAGCCTTATAAACTCTAGTTGCGAACTTTTCTTTTAGGTAAGTACCAAATGTATAAACTTGTTTCAAATCACCTACTCTGGATCAATAACATACTCACCTGTAAAACAGGCAGTACAATAAGTGGCTTCTTCGCCTTGAACACTTCGTAAAAGACCTTCATTGCTAAGATAAGCAAGCGAATCAGCTTCTATATAATGTGCAATCTCATCTGCTGACATATTTGCAGCGATAAGTTTACTTTTATCAGGAGTATCTACACCATAATAACATGGATCAGTAGTTGGTGGAGATGAAATACGCATATGTACCTCAGTCGCACCAGCTTCTTTTAGCATACGAATAATACGGCGACTTGTAGTCCCACGCACAATCGAATCATCAATAACAATAACACGCTTGCCTTTAATAAGCTCCTCAATAGGAGAGAGTTTCATTTTAACCTTCATCTCTCGCATCTCTTGAGTAGGCTCAATAAAAGTCCGTCCAATGTAGTGATTACGCATAATTCCCATTTCAAAAGGAATTGCGCTCTCTTGTGCATATCCTAAAGCAGCAGGCACGCCACCATCAGGAACTGGAATAACCATATCAGCATCAATAGGCTGCTCTTTTGCTAACTCTTTTCCCATATTTTTACGCATTTGATAGACATTTTTTCCAAAAACATTTGAATCAGGACGCGCAAAATAGACATACTCAAAGATACAATGTTTTGGAGTCGGTTCAAAAAGTTGAATTGAGCGAGGAGTCTTATCTTCTTCAAAAACAAGCAGTTCGCCTGGCTTCACATCACGAATAAACTTCGCACCTATCAGATCAAAAGCACAAGTCTCAGATGCCACAACATAACCATCACCAACACGACCTAAACTCAGAGGTCTAAAACCATGAGGATCGCGCATAGCGAACATTTTAGTACGACTTAAAAAGACTAAAGAGTAAGCACCCTCAATCTTTTTAATCCCATCAACGATACGATCTAAAAGTTTTTTCTCATCACTTTTAGCAATAAGATGAATTAGATTTTCTGTATCCATAAAGGTTTGAAAAATCGCACCTTTATCGATAAGCTCTTTACGCACTTTTTGAGCATTTGTAAGATTTCCATTATGAACAATGGCCATTTCACCTAAGTCATAGCGTGCAAAAACAGGCTGAGCATCAAGAATAGAGTCATCTCCTGCAGTAGAGTAACGAGTATGCCCAATAGCACTAGTTCCTGTTAGAGTCTCAAGTCTTTGCTCACTAAAGACACGTGTTACTAAACCACGGTCTTTAATAGTACGAAGCTTAATTCCATCACTTGAACTAATTCCTGCCGCTTCTTGGCCACGATGTTGCAGTGAATGAAGTGAAAAATAAGCTAATTTAGATGCTTCTTTATGACCAAATATTCCAACTACTGCACACTCTTCGTTTAGCTCTCTTTGCATCTGTTTGTCCTATTCAAGTTCTAATGAGTCGGCAATCGAATACAGACCCGGTTCTTGGCTACTCAACCACTCCGCGGCACGAATTGCACCTTTTGAGAAGGTATTACGACTCGTTGCAGTATGATTAAGCTCTATAAACTCACCATCATTATAAAAACCTACTGTATGACGTCCAACAATATCACCACCACGAAGTGCCATAACTGCTATCTCTTCTTCAGTACGTTTACCAATATTTCCATTACGACCACTTACACGAACCTTATCCAAGTCTAAGCCACGACCTTGTGCTGCAGATTCGGCTAAGGTTAAGGCTGTTCCACTTGGTGCATCAATTTTATGGCGGTGATGCTGCTCAACAATTTCAATATCAAAACCTTTAAGACGCTTTGCAGCAATATTTACAAGCTTACTTAAGAGTGCTACACCTAAAGACATATTTGTTGCATAAAGAATAGGCATTACTTCACTAGCTTGCTGTAGAAGATTACTTTGATGGGTATTGAGCCCTGTTGTTCCAATAACAAGTGGTGTAGGATGCTTTAATGCTGCTTCTAAAAGGAGTTGCGTAGCATCAGGTGTTGAAAAATCAATCACAATATCACTAGCTTCTAATAATACAGCTATATCTTCTGTTGCTAAGACTTCTGGAGCTAAAGAAAATGTTAACTCCCCATAAATATGTACCGCTGAAAGAGAAATATTTTTCTCCTGCAATAAATCTTCAATAAGAAGTTGCCCTACACGTCCAGTCGCTCCAAACAAACCTACTTTAAGCATGATTATTCACTTACTTTTTCATCTACATAAGCGATAGCCTGAAGTGCAGCTACTGCGCCATCGCCTGCAGCTGAAACCACCTGTTTTGGTGCATCAACACGCATATCTCCTGTGGCAAAAAGACCAGGAGTACTTGTTCGCATAGAGATATCAACTAAAACCTCACCATACTCATTCATATCACAAACAAAAGAGTCATCATCTTGCTTCAAAACACCATTATTGACATCATTACCTACAAAAGTAAAAACACCAGGTACTTCAATATCACGTGTTGATCCATCTTTAAAAAGTACACGAAGACCTGTTACACCCATAGCATCACCATAGACTTCATCAGGAGCTGCATTAAGTACTAGTTCAATATTATCAGTTTTCTTTACACGCTCAACTGTATTTGGAGCAGAACGAAATTCATCACGACGGTGTACTAAATAGACTTTAGCACAGATTTTTGCAAGATAGAGTGCTTCTTCAAGTGCAGTATCACCACCACCAATAACAACTACTTCTTTTCCTTTATAGAAAAAACCATCACAAGTAGCACAAGTACTTACACCTTTTCCAAAAAGCTCATCTTCTCCCTTGAAGCCAACACGACGAGGTGTTGAGCCTGTTCCGACAATAACACTATGCGCTTCAACGCTTGTGCCATCACCCTTATAAATAGTGAAATTTCCTGAGTCATTTTTGCTTACACGTGTTACTTCAATCATCTCATGAATCAGACCAAATTTTTGACACTGCTCTGGCCATGGCATCATAAGATCCATACCTGTAATTTCACCCGTAACTCCAGGATAATTTTCTATCTCTGAACTAGAGGTAATCTGACCACCAGGCATGCCTTTTTCAAACATGACAACATTTTCTAAACCACCACGAGTGGTGTATAATCCAGCAGTTAGACCCGCAGGTCCTCCACCAATAATTGCACAATCAAGTATCATCTATATATCCTCTAAATTCAGTTTTTTGTTTGTATCTAATTTTCGTATCATACTATCTTGTTTATAAAGACTCTCTTTGACTTTTTTGATAATAAAAACAGTTGGAGCATTATAAATATTAAAGCGCTGTATAAATTTTAAAAGCGTATTTGTTCCACTTTTAATAAAAATTATCTTATCTGTTGATGGTACACTTTCTTGGTAGTAATCAACGGCTACAATTGGGTATTTGCTTTGTGCATCTTGGATGGCTTTGGTGGCACCAGGCTTCTTAGAACTATAAAATATAACAATATATTTATCTGCTTTAGGGGTAAAAATATCAGTTTTTTGATAAAAAACCCATTCATTAAAGTTAATAAATTTAAATTCTGAAAATTTGTAGTTAAAATAAGCGAAAGCGGCGGCTATCATCGCAGCGCCAAAAAAAGAAGCAAGCAGTGTTGATAGCGAGAAGAGACTTTTGCCTCGTCTTGCCATTTTAACTCAACTTATGCAAGAAATGAGTTAATTTTATCAGCGTAAGCCTGTTTTGAAGCAGCGCCTACCATTTGATCAACCATTTCACCATCTTTAAAGATAAGAAGTGTAGGGATTGAACGAATGCCATACTTAACAGCTACATTTTGCTCTTCGTCAGTATTTACTTTTGCGATAGTTGCCTTACCATCAAAGTCTTCTGCTAACTCTTCAATAATTGGAGCAATCATGCGACACGGTCCACACCATGGAGCCCAAAAGTCTACTAATGATACACCTTCAGCGATTGAAGCCTCAAAATTGTCATCCGTTAATTCTACGTATTTTGCCATGTTTTTTCCTTTGATAAGTTTTTAGTATTTAGAATTATACCTTTGCTAGTCTTTACTAAGACTGATAACTCTAATGTTTTAAATCGGAGTAATTTTATCTTATTTAAAAGAATTTTAAAAAAGGGTTTTCTTGTTAGGGGGAATTTTTAAGTTTATTCTTATAAACAGATGAAAAAATCATCTATTTCAAAACAAATAAGGAAGTATCATTTTTACTCACTTTTTTTTCAAAAATGTCGATACTTATCTTACGAAAGAATTTAAGGAGGCCATGATGAAAATTGAGCACTCTAACATTTCCTTGCTCTCTTCATATCATAAGCATCAGGAGATACAAGAGCAAGAAACTTTACACACATGGAATACTCAAGACGATGCCCCTGAGCGATTACAAAGAGGAGATCGTCTTGAACTTTCAGATGAATTTAATACTTTAAAAAACACTCCCCAAATATATTCAAATGAAGAAGCATCTTTAGAAGTACCCCTTGATCCTAAATTGATGAGTATAGTTCGTGCTCTTGAAGCCTTAACTGGTCAAAAAATTGATCTCTCATTTTTGACTCAGGGTAAAACACCTCACATTGAAAAATTACAAGCCAATACTGAGACACAAGAAACTTTAGGATGGGGGATAGAGTATAATTATGAACGTACTGAGACTCATCACGAAAAACTTCAATTTTCAGCAGAAGGTCAAGTAAAAACCCAAAAAGGAGAAGAGATTGATTTTGAACTAGCTTTTAGTATGCAAAAATCTTCGCTCAGTCATGAAAGCATTATTTTTAAGGCAGGCGATGCTCTTATTGATCCTCTTGTTCTTAACTTTGGAGCAGATACAGTTAGTATGAGTAATATCAAACATCGCTTTGATTTGAATCTTGATGGTCAGACGGATGAATTCTCTTTTGTAGGGCAAGGAAGTGGTTTTTTAGCCTTAGATAAAAATAATGATAGGCATATCAATGATGGCAGTGAGCTTTTTGGTCCTACTCTTGGAAATGGATTTGAAGAGTTACGAGCCTATGATAGCGATCATAATAACTGGATTGATGAAAATGATGCTATCTTTGAAAAACTCCTTATCTGGACTAAAGATGAAGAGGGTACAGAACAATTGATGCATCTTAAAGAGATCGGTGTTGGTGCCTTGTATCTTGAGAGTATTGAAACAGCATTTGAACTTGATGGCAAAGAGGGAAGCTTATTAGCAAAAATGCGAGAAAGTTCTATCTATCTCACTGAAAATGGTAGAGTCGGAACACTACAAGAGATTGATCT
>JAYEPE010000232.1:0-2312 GCA_034723735.1 Campylobacterota bacterium
GGGAATCACTGCTAAAGATAGAATGTGAGTTCAGCATAAAAAATGACACCTGCGTGTCATTTTGCTGAACGAAACCGAAGGTGATGTGCGAAGCACCACCGAAGGCTTTAAAATCAATAGTAACCTGCTAAGCTCTAATTACCCCAATAAACGACTCATCTGCTGTTGAGCAGTGTCCATTTTATGAACTTGCACTAATGTAGCTAGTTCAATTTTTAAATCGTTTTGCTGAAATTGACTCACAGCTTGGGCTATATCAGTATCACTTAACTGGCTCTGTGCTGAACTTGTATTGATGAGTGCTTGTTGGAGTGAATTGATACTGCTTGTCATTGCATTCGTATTGCTTCCAATATCACTTTGAACAGATGCAAGTTGTTTTTGAAATGCTTGAATACTCTCTAATGAGGTAATATCAAGTGATGAGGCATCAAGAGTACCTATGGAGGCAGAAAGTGTCCCTTGAGAGGTTTCAATGTTGCCTTCAGAACCAAAAAGCTTATTGCCATTATAGCTTGTAGAGTCAATGCTTTCTTGCATGCTACTGCTAATGGCAGTGAACTCTTTTTGAAGTGCTGCACGGTCACTGTTGTTAAGTGCTGCATTATTGTAACGAACACTCATAGCACTAAGTTTATCGGCATTTTCACTAAGCCCAGAGGTAACACCATCAGCAATTTGCATCATGGAAATACCATCATTAAGGTTCATTAATCCTTGACCCATACTAGAAATTTGCGATTGCATAAGCGTTGCAATAGATGCTGATGCTACATCATCTAAACGGTTTTGATGACCTGAAGCAATCATTCCTAAAACTTTATCAGTATTGTTTTGATTTTGAGTCATATAGTGTGAATTACTTAAAGAATTGTCAATATTCATAATACATCCTTTCTTTGTTATGCTTATATGATAGCTTATTACATGTAAGAGAATGATAAAAAAATGATTTTAATTGTACACACATCCCACAAATGTGATATCGTTATCTTTATACTATTTTGGCTATTATAAGAAAATAATAATTATCATTTCAACTTAAGCGAAAGGGAGATGTATGCAATCAGAATATTTACCAAAAAAAGAGGGTCTATATGATCCGGAGTTTGAACATGATGCCTGTGGTGTCGGTTTTGTTGCTCACCTTAAAGGGGAAGCTTCGCATAACATTGTGCAAAAGGGTATTGAACTTTTAATCAATCTTGAACATCGAGGCGCTGTGGGTGCTGAGAAGAACTCAGGAGATGGAGCTGGAATTTTAACGCAAATGCCAGATAGATTTTTACGTCGTGTACTACAAGAGCAAAATGTTGAGTTGCCTGCATTTTCTCATTATGGTGTAGGTGTTGTCTTCTTGCCTAAAGACCCTGAGGCTTATACCGAGTGTAAATCCATTGTAGAAGATTGTATTGAAGAACTAGGACAGGAGTGCCTAGGATGGAGAAGAGTACCTACTGCCAATGAATCTTTAGGTGAAACTGTTAAAGCTGTTGAGCCTTATGTGCATCAAGTTATAGTAAAACGAAATTCAGATCTCGATGCAGAAGCATTTGAGCGTAAACTTTTTGTTATTCGCAAATATGCACAAGCACAAGTAACAGCTTCTTCTGTCCGTGGAACAGGGTATTTTTATATGCCATCTATGTCTTATAAAACTATCTCTTACAAAGGGCAACTAATTACAGAACAACTACCTCTGTATTTTCCAGATTTAGGTGAAGATGATTATGAATCAGCAATCGCCCTAGTACATAGCCGTTTTTCAACAAATACTTTTCCATCATGGCCATTAGCACAACCATTTCGTTATATTGCGCATAATGGTGAGATTAATACCCTTCGTGGTAATATCAACTGGATGCGTGCGCGTCAGTCGATGCTTAAATCAAAACTTTTTAGTGATGATGAACTAGATAAAATTTATCCCTACCTTATTAATGAAGCTAAAGGTTCAGATTCATCAGTTTTAGATAATGTTGTTGAACTCTTAACCTTAGGTGGTCGTCCTCTTCCTCATGTAATGATGATGATGATTCCTGAAGCATGGAAAGATGAAGAGATGGATGAAGAGCGTCGCGCCTTTTATGAGTATCATGCTACCTTTATGGAGCCATGGGATGGTCCTGCTTCAGTAGCTTTTACTGATGGAAAATATATTGGGGCTACCTTAGACAGAAATGGTTTGCGTCCTTCTCGTTACTCTCTAACTAAAGATAATATCTTGGTAATGGCATCTGAGCAGGGTGCCTTAGAATTTCCATCAGATGAGATTGTACTTAAAGGGAGACTCCAGCCAGGTAAAATGTTTT
>JAYEPE010000233.1:0-2307 GCA_034723735.1 Campylobacterota bacterium
TATAAATATATGGTTAGATGATCCATACGATATGGTAGGTCCATTAAATTTTCAAGAATTTCTTTTTAAAGAAAAAATTGAATTTGAAGCTTGTATTGTTATGACAAAAAAAAGATGGCAAAAAGAGCAAATACTTTTAAAGAAAGAGAGTTATTATAGACAACAAAAAATCTATCAAGAGTTTAAAAAAGAGAGTAAAAATTATAATAACCAAAGCCAAGAAAAACATCGAAAACTACTCTGTTTACCACTAGAGGGGAAACTTGAGATAGCACAGATAAAAACAGCTTATAGAAAAATTGCTAAAGTTGAACACCCAGATATAGGGGGAAGCCATGAAAGATTTATATTAATTACAGAGGCAAAAGATGCCTTACTACTTATATATTAAGTCTCTTTTTTTGCCCTTTTAATTGCACCTAAATCTTTAAAGAAACAACCTTTTATATATTCTTTTCCATTAAAATTTGGATCGTGTTGTTTCATTAACTCTAAATCTTCGTCACGCACATTATAATTTTTTTTACATTGCTTACAATATAATGGTTTAGTTTTCATTTCCATCTAATAAACCAAGATTCTCTCTAACTAGTTTTTTAAATCGTTTCATATATTTCTTTTCAGTACTTTGCATCACTTCCATTTTACAAGCATGAACAATAGGTGTAAACTCTGGTTTTGAAAATATTGTTTTTCTATTTCTAGCTAACCTTATAAGCTGATTTACCTCATCTTCTAGTTTTATATCTTCTCTATCTGTAATTGCATCGTATACATAAAAAAATACTTTTCTCTCCTCATGGGACATATTACAAGAATCATCTAACATTTTTAGAGCTAATCTTGATGCATAGTCAATCTCAACTTCACTAAACTGATAAGTTAATGCCCAATCATATGCTTTTTTAAATATATCTTCTTCCATTAAATACCCTTTGTGTATGAGATTACATTATCTACATACTCTTTTGTTCTCATACCAACTAATACTTTTGTAATATAGTGTTTTTTCAGTAGATACTCTAGGGCATTTTTTTCAAGTGGCTCTTCTATTCCAAGTTTTTTAGAAGTGATTTTACTTAGAGAGTGTTTTATATTTGCTTTGTAGCAGTTTAAAAACTGATCAAGAAGTGGATAATATTTTTGATCTATTTTTAATACTTGGGTAATATATGGGATAACCTGATACTCTATAGTATCATCCACATCCCCTGCAAAACCAAAACCACTTTGATTTTCAAGTAAGTCATCAATTAACGCTTGAAGTTTTTTATTCTCTATTTTTTTAATCTCTCCCATCAACTCATCGAAATGTTCACATTTATCATAAGATGCAAGTCTTAACATTCCACCCATATAAAAGGCATTTAAAGGTCTATTTGCATGTACTTCTAAACCATTTTCATAAGCCCATTTTGCACAAGGAACACCATCCTTTTCATACATATTAAGAGGTAGTTGTATCACTTTAAAATGGTGATTTTTTCCTGCTATACTTTTGGCATACTCTATTAGATTTTTATACTCTAAAAAGTGGTAGTCATTCTCTTTTTTAGAAAAAGAGTTTGAACTAATCCCATAAGCTTTAATGTTCCCTTTTTCAACCTGCTCTTCTAAAGCTTCAAAAGCTTTTTTAATTCTTTGTTGCATTATCTTATGATGCTTTTCAATATCCTCATTTGTTGCAGTCCCTTTAAGATTTGTCATTAAGTAGTACTCTGGGTTATGTAAAAGATAAACATCGATATACTCACACTCTAATCTTTTTAAAGAGTTCTCTATTTGATCAATTAAAAACATAGGGGATATACTATGAAAACAGTTAGGATCATATTCAACTAAATCTTCCACCTCCCATCCCTCTTTTACACGCTCCATATTAGGACCTTGGATATACCCACCTTTAGAGACAATTGTAAACTCATCTCTATTTCTGTTTTTTAAAGCTTGTCCTACTAAAGTTTCTGCTTCACCATACATATAGTTTGATGATGTATCTATATATTTTACTCCATTTTCAAGTGCGTAGTTTAATGCATCTGAATGTACTGGATTTTGAAAAGTGGTTCTGTATGTTCCAAATGAGATTTTTTCTAACATAATTTTTCCTTTGTATCTATAAAGTTTATTATACATATTTTATACCTTGGTATAAAAATTGCATACTATAGATTATACGAAGGAAAAATATGAATTTTACAGATAAACCTTTTAGAGTCATTTTTTATGAAAAACATGGCTGTTCTGGAAATGAAAAACAAAAAAAGCTCTTAAGCTTAAACGGTATAACTTTTGAAACAAAAAGTA
>JAYEPE010000234.1:0-11529 GCA_034723735.1 Campylobacterota bacterium
GGTTCTACCTTAGCGTAATACTGTTTTGCATAAAGCGTAAAAAATGGGATAAAAAGTAAGATAAATAGATATTTCAAAAACACTCCTTTAAAAGCTTTATTTTACACACTGCTTGGTTTAATGGTACTTGTTTTTTTTCTTTACATGTAAGGGTATAAATTAGTGTATCAAGAAATCTAAAATAATATCATCATCCTTTTGTACATTACCCATAACACGATCAGTCTCACCACCAAAAATTTTACCCATAAGACCCATATTCATCGACGAAATATAAGTATTTCCATCACTTTTTTCATACACTGCTACAGAGTGTGGCATCATTGCTGCTACAAAACGAGTCTTATCATGCTTAAGTAAATCATATGCATATTTTGCATGCCCCAATTTCATTACTTTTATAGCAGGAACATCTTCACCTAGTTTCTTTTTCATACTTTTTTGCATATTTACAACATTTTTGACAACCCAACCTTGTTTTTCAGCATTGACACTAATTGTTTTAACTGTTTTATCAACACCATATGGACTTTTAAGTTCATGAACCATCATGATTGGTGCCATATTCCACATTATTGAGCCCATCAGTATAGCTCCGATAAATATAAGAGCGAGAGCATTAATAATTGTTTTCATTTCAATTCCTATTTTTTATTTTAAAAGATTTTAACATATATAAGCAAAAATATTAATAATTATAAGATAAATACATTTTAATTTTTAGCTTTAGCATTCTCTATTTCATCACATTCTGGCTTAATTTTGTTTACCAAGGCGTAAAGTGTTGGTAGATAGAGTAAATTCATAACCGTTCCCCATAAAAGCCCAAATCCAAGAGAAATAGCTAAGGGCTGCATGATTTTTGCCTGTCCTGTAGCAAAAAATATGAGTGTAGAGAGCCCTAAAAACGTTGTTACCGAAGTGATTATAATAGGTCTCAAACGTAATTTTGCACGATAATAAAAATCTTTTGGATTGTGCGTGCCTTTTAAAAAGTCTAGCATAATTATTCCATCATTGATAACAACCCCAGCAAGCCCTAACATTCCAATAACTGATGGCATAGCGAGATTCATTCCAACTATAAGGTGTCCCAAGAGTCCTCCAAAAATCGAAAAAGGGATAACAGAGAGAATCATCAGAGCATACTTGATTTTTGGAAAAATCAGTAGAAGCAAAATCAACATTAAAAAGAATGCAACGCCTACAGAGCGCTTCATATCGGATTTGAGTTGTTTGTTTTTCTCATCCTCGCCTTTAAGCAAGACTCGAATACCACTTTTTTCAATTGCTTGAATCTCATCTTGAAGTTGTGCAAGCGCATCAATAGCAGTAATTACAGATTTATCAACATTAGCACTCACTGTTTTAACAATATCCCCATTATCTTTTTCAATGCGCTCATAATCTTGAACTTGAATAAATTCAGCTACATCTTTGAGAGCGATAAAGCTTCCATCACTCAGTGGAATATCAAAGTTAAAAAGTTTACTCAAATGGTCTTTATCTGCAAATTCGGTAGTAATTTCGACAACGCCACTATCATCAAAACTCATTGCTTTTCGATTACCTAAAAAATAACTACTTAAAATCGAAGCAACATACCCTTCACTCAGTCCCAACTGCTCTCCATAGGCATTAATTTTAATCTTATACTCTATCTTACCTAGTCGTACATTATCTACAATATCGTAGGTTCCTTCTATGGAAGCGATTTTCTCTTTTAGTTTTAAAAGAGCTGCTTGCGTAACTTTATGACTATTACCAATAAGATTAATTTCAATATCAGTTTTAACCAGACCCACCTTACCTTCCATAACAGCAAACTCAATAAAAGGGTATGTTTTTTCAACATTTTCAAGCTTCTCTCTTAAAATCTCGGCTACCTTAAATGATGGTAGTTCACGGATTTTCAGAGGATCATGAAACTCAAATGAGAGATCAAGAATAGGATTAATATATCTGTTAACAAAATTGGTATCAACCATATCTTCTAGCTCAACAGTTAGATAAAAAAGATTACTACCACGTTCATTAGAGTTAGCAAGATTACGGCGTTTTCCACTCACCTGAGAGACACTTTTAATAGAGACTTCTTCTTTATATTTTAAAACCTCTTTTTCTATGGCTCGTGCAATTTCAAAGGTATCTTCTAATTTCGTATTGATATCAAGCTTAGCTGATACGTAAAGTTTTGAATTATCAAAATTAGGAAAAAATTGAAAATGCAACATTTTGAGTGTAAAAAACGTTGCTAGAGGAACAAAAAGAAAAAAGAAGAGCAAGGTCATTTTTTTATGATGCAAGAGGTGATGCAAAAGCCGTTCGTACTTTTCATTTAACCATGACCAATCACGTGAAGGTGTTCCTTTTTTGAGCATTGTTTTAGCATGAAGTGGCAAAAAGAGAAAACTTTCTATCAATGAGCCAAGCAAAACCATGATAACTACAATAGGGATAAGCTTAATAAAAAGCCCCATTTCACCACCCATCATAAACATCGGCATAAAAGCAACAACAGTTGTCATTGTCGCTAAAGTAATAGGTAGCATCACCTCTTTTACTCCTATTTTGGCTGCCTCAGCAGGCTCCATGCCCTCATCAATATGCCTCTGAATATTTTCAGAGACCACCACGGCATCATCTACGGCAATCCCCACAACCAAAAGTGCTCCAATAAGAGAGACAACATTAAGTGAAAACCCCATAAAATAGAGAAAAAGCAGTCCAATAATAAAAGAGAAAGGAATTCCAATTGTAACGACAATTGCCGTGTTTCTATTGATAAGAACATACATTGAAATAAAAATTAATACCAAACCTAATGTTAGATTAGAAATAATAACATTGAGGCGATTTTTAATAGGTTTGGAGGAATCCAAGTAGATATTTGCACTAATATCAGGATGCTCCTCATTGTATGCTTGTAGCTTTTCATGCAAAATTTTAGAGAGTGCTATGGAATTACCCACTTCATCTTTTAATACTGATAAGGTTAATGATGCCCTAGCATTAAAAGAGCCTAAAGTATCATCTTGGGGATGGTGAATTTCAATCTCGGCAATATCACGAAGGTAGAGATATTTTCCATTTACATGTAAGAGAGTATTTTCCCACTCTGCCTTATTGGCTTTACCATTAACAGTAGAGATAAATACAAAAGATGCAGCGTCATCAATATCACCAATAGGAAAAATATAGGAGAGATTTCTAATAGCACCAATAACATCAGAAGGATTAAGCTGATAAGCTCGGAGTGCCTCTTCATCTATTTTTAACTCTATTTTTTTATCCGAATCTCCATAAATCTCAATTTCAGAGATATTTTTAACTCGTAATAAAAAACGTCGTAATGATTTTGCCTCATTTAAAAGCGCATCAAAATCCAAGGCATCTGAGGCAATAGAGACTTTCATTAAATCACGTGTCTTATCCATCTGTTTAGCAATAGGCTCATTCATATCCGATGGCAGGTTTTGACGTACGCCGGCTATGGCATCTTTAACCTTATCAAGAACACGTCCAGCATCGGCATTATCATCAAGTGTTAAGATTACTGAAAATTGACCAGGGGTGATAATACTCTCAATCTCATTAATACCACTTACTGAGCTTATATCATCTTCAATATCACGTACAGCCATCTTATCAAGGTTATTCGCACTTGATCCTGCATAGCTTCCACTCACTAAAATCTTATCTAAGACAACATCGGGGAAAAGTTCTTTAGGTATTTTGGAGTAGGCATAAATACCGCTTATAAGCAAAAAAGCAAGTAAGACATGATTGAGCTGCACATTTTTTAAAAAATAGTCAATTAATTTATTCATACAGACATTATATTAAAGTTTCAATGAGTTTTGGGTATCATCAGTACATATCTTCAATGGAGTATTATTAATGTCTTTACTTGATCATGTTGATGCCGCCACTAACTTAGCTAAAAATAATGAACTGCAACTACTTGTTTTTAAGGTTAGCAATGCAGAAGATAGCCCTTATTATGCTATTAACGTTTTTAAAACACGTGAAGTAATTGAAGCATCACGACACCACCTAACACTACTTCCTGCCACGCATCCTCTCCTTGAGGGAACTATAATTTTACGAAATATGCAAATGCCTTTGCTAAATCTACCGGCATGGCTTAATGTAACACTCAGTACAGAAGATATAGAAAAGTCTAATATTCTTGTTTGTGATTTTAATGGTATTATCATTGGATTACGCATTATGCTAGCACACCGTGTTGTTAAGAAAAACTGGTCTGAAATGCATGCTCCTGATAGCTACCGTGTTGGTAATGACGGTATTGTTATGAATGATACCCGTCTTGAAGATGGGAGTCTTTGTCTTATCTTGGATTATGAAAAGCTACTTTCTGATGTCATTCCTCAGGCAATGGTGAATCCTGAATTATCTCCATCAAATCTAAATGATATCAAAATTCCTCAACGTCTTCAAGATGGAACTGTACTCATTGCAGAGGATTCAAGAACAGCACAGAGTCATTTGCGAAAAATATTTGATAACTCTAAGATTAAATGTAAAATTTTTGATAATGGAAAATTACTTGTTGATCATATTGCCTCACTTGAAAAACCCGAAGATATTCCCGCAATTATTACTGATATTGAGATGCCAGAAATGTCAGGATTTACTGTTATTCAGCATCTCAAAGGAGAAGCTTCAACACGAGCTATTCCCATCATCGTTAATAGTTCTATGACAGGAAATAACAACAAACGTGAGGCAGAAGTTCTTGGAGCAGATGGCTTTGTTGATAAGACAAAAAGTCGTGATATTATTCCACTCATTATTGAGATTATGGGTTCTACGCAATAAAGTTTAAACGAAATAGATATCTACTCCAATCTGTTCAGCTAAACTCTTCCCTTCAAATGTTAATGCAAGATCATGTTCTTGTGTTACATACACTAGTTTTGAATAAATCATTTCATCCAAAATACCCTTATATTCACTATTGGGACGACGCACTAATTCATTTAAGGTAGCTGCATTAATTGCACCTGATTTTGCAATAGAGTAAAATATTTTAAGTGCATATTGTTGTGAAAAAACACTTTTATATCGCTCCAAAATTGACTCTATTTTAATCGCACGTAAAATATCACTTTCATCTAAATCATATTGTGAAAGATTAAACTCATCAGAAAGTTCATCTACAATAAGTCTATCAATGTCACTATTTAAAACACGTTGTACATTTGAAGATGAAGTGCCTTGATTCAGGCTTGTATGAAGATTTTGTTGATAATTCATGATAGTATCCTTTAAAAGAATAAAGCAAGTTTTATACCACTAAAAATCATAGCGTATTTGCATTCGTACTAGACGCATATCTCCTGAATCTTCATTAAGTAAAGTTCTATTACCATAGCCATACTCAACTCCTATCTGAGCATTTTTTATAGGTGAATAGATAAGATTGAGTAAATATGCCTGAGAAGTATTAGTACTGTCTTGTGGATTGTTATTCGCATTTTCTATAGAAGTCTCTGAATAGGCAAAGGTAGAGTGAAGAGTAGAATTCCACCAATGCTGATATCCAACCAACACCCCTAGCATTGTATTAAGATCTATTTTTCCATCCTTATCAAGGGTGCCATCACTATAAGCATTGATTGAAAAATAACGCCCTATACCATTCCCATATTGCAAAGAAAAATAGAGATTATCTAAGGCATAGAGATTAATCTTTGCCGATGCATTTAAACCAAAACCCCACTTGGCATCACTATTTTCAAGTTGAGTACCATCACTTAACTCAACCCTATCTTGTACAATATATCGAGCCATACCTGTCAATGCCATACGTCCCCAAGAGGGGTAATAGCGAAGACGTACTAAAAGGTCAGGTATCTTGTCATCTTGAGGTGTTACCTGCACACCCTCCGGGTCAGAAAGATAACTTTCAGGCTGTTCAAGTGAAACATCATAACTTAAAAGTAAACTCTGCTGATAAGTATATGAAATCAAGGGTTGTCGCGCAAACGTATGATTAAGGGGATAAACTAATGTATTGGGCGTTATATAGGTTGTAAAAAGTGAATTAGCCTGACCTGCTGTAATACCATCTATCGCTACATAGAGATAACGCAAGGCAACACCATGGGCATTTTTATTAATCTCATTGCCACTCTCACCATAAAAATTGACCTCGGCTACAGTTCGAATCATACCTAACTCAGAGGGTGTTTTACTTTTTATCCATAGCCTACTATTACGAATATCAGCACCAAACTGTCCAACTTCAGCATCTTTTTTTAAGGGAATGCCTCCTGCAGAAAAACTTCCCTCTGGCCAACCCTTTGTAATATCTAACTGAACACGACCACCCAACTCTACCTGAGTCGTATCGAACTTTTTTTTCTGCTGTAATTCAAGTTCAGAAATACGTTTTTGTAAATTTTCTATATTTTGAGTCTCATCAGCATTAAGTATAAACACCAAGAGCATTACTAAGAAAGATCTCATTTATAATGACTCAATACTTCAGGATTAACACCAAAATCAGTATGACATCGCTTGCATAAAGAGAGAGTTTCATCAAGAAGAGGTTGAATTCTCTCAAAATGATAATTTTCTGTCATTGTTCTGATTTCTTTACCTTTTTTACCCAATGCCTCGGAATACATCATTAAAGTTTTTTGCTCACCTAAAGACTCCATTACAATAATTTTTTGCATATATGGAGCCATATTTTGTAATTTTTCAGAAAGTGCTAAGAGATAACGATACCGTTCATCATCACGCTCAAGTTCACTTCTATTTTTTTTATACATCACATTGTCAAGCTCATGCATAATACGCTGTATTTTTTCACTATGAATTTTATGTTTATTAGCTAAAGTTTTTTGATCTGAAATTTCTTTATGATGAGTACTACAAGATAAAAATATAAAAAGAGCTAATAGGAGAATGACTAATTTCATGTTTATTCCTATTTAATTAAAAGATGTAACAGCTAAAAAGCCATTACATGTAAGTATTATGCGAAGATAGAGAGAAGCACACCTGCTGCAACTGCAGATCCGATAACACCGGCAACATTTGGTCCCATAGCATGCATTAGAAGCATATTTTGAGGATCATTTTCCATACCAACTTTATTTGATACACGCGCCGCCATTGGGACTGCAGATACACCAGCCGAACCAATAAGTGGATTGATTTTAACTTTGATAAACTTATTCATTATCTTAGCCATAATAACACCTGCAGCAGTACCTACTGAAAATGCAATTAGACCAAGAATAATAATTGCCATAGTCTCAGGAACTAAAAACTGCTCTGCCGCAAGTTTTGAGCCAACTCCAAGTCCTAATAAAATAGTTACAATATTAATCAAAGCATTTTGAAGAGTATCATTAAGACGCTCAACTACACCCGACTCTTTTAAGAAGTTACCAAACATAAATGCACCAACAAGTGGTGTTGAGTCAGGAAGAACTAAAAGGGTCAATGACAGCACCGTAATAGGGAATACTAATTTTTCTAAACGTGAAACAGGACGCATAGTAGTCATCTTGATTTTACGCTCTTCTTTAGAAGTCAAAGCATTCATAATTGGAGGTTGGATAATCGGTACCAATGCCATATAAGAATACGAAGCCACAGCAATAGCGCCTAAAAGTTCAGGCGCCAAGGCGGTGGCGATATAGATCGAGGTGGGACCATCTGCTCCACCAATAATACTAATTGCCGAAGCTTGTTGTAATGTGAAATTTACAATATCCGTGTACTCTGAAAGAGCTACTGCACCAACTAATGTACCAAAAATACCAAACTGCGCCGCACCTCCAAGAAGTGCCACCTTGGGATTGGCAAGAAGTGGACCAAAGTCAGTCATTGCCCCAACACCCATAAAGATGATAATCGGGAACAAGCCATTGGCAATACCCATACCATAGATAATACCTAAGAATCCATCAGGACCTGCGATACCTGCTACTGGAATATTAGCAAGCAAGCCTCCAAATCCGATAGGAATAAGAAGTAAAGGTTCAAAACCTTTTGCAATGGCAAGATAGAACATCAAAAAAGTTACAAGGATCATGATAATACGACCCCCGCTTTTGTTAAAGTCACTTATCTCTTCTCCGTGAACCCCTCTTTCATTAGGATCTGGATTTACAAAGGCATAAATACCCGTACGTTCTATAAAGTTTCCTATCATCGCACCCATACTTTGAGCTTGATAAGCTTCTTTTTTTACCTCTGCTACTTCAGGAGCAGCACCTGCAAACAGAGTAGAACTACTTACAAGAGCAAGAATAAAAAAGAGTTTAATTAAAAGGTTTTTCATTCCCTACCCCAATACCGCTAAGACTTGGCCTTCTACAACTTTATCGTTAGCATTTACCATGATATTTTGAATTTCACCATCACGAGGAGCTACAATATCAATCTCCATCTTCATAGACTCTAAAATCATAATCTTATCGCCTTCTTTAATAGCATCACCTGGATTAGCAATAATTTTCCATACATTTCCTGGAAGTGCAGCAAGGATATCTTCACCCTCACCTTCTGCTACTGGAGCAGCTGGCGCAGCTGTTTGAGCGCTCTCACCATTTACTGCTGTTACTTGAATGTCTGCATCACCTTCCGCAACCTGAACACTAAATTTTTCACCATTTACTACTACTGTATAACTTCCTGAACCCATAGAACCACTCTCCTGCGATGTAATATCTGAATTTTTTCTTACATTAACTTCGGCTTCACCTTTTAAGAAAGTGATACCTTTTTCTTGACATGCTGCTGCGATAAAAACATTTTCATCATTAACTTCAATGCCCTCATCTTCTAGTTTTTTAGTCCAATGTGCTAATGATTTTGTCTCATCAGCATCAGCTAAATCGATTGCATTTTCAGTTGTAGGCTCTAAACCTAACTTCTCAGAAGCAATTTTTACAATTTCTGGATCTGGCGCTGTTGGTGTCTTACCAAAATAACCTAGAACCATTTTTCCATAACCAGGAGCTATCGCTTTCCATGGTCCTTGCATGACATTATTTAATGCTTGTTGGAAATAAAACTGAGATACTGGAGTTACAGAAGTTCCATAACCACCTTTTTCAACTACCTCACGCATTGCATCAATAACATCAGGGAAACGACTTAAAATATTATTATCACGCATCATCTGTGTATTTGCAGTTAATGCGCCACCTGGCATTGGTGAAAATGGAATCAATGGAGAAACCATAGTCGCTTCTGGAGGCATAAAATAATCTTCTAATGATGCTTGAACCTCTTTTTCATACGTTAAGATTTTATCAATCTCTAAGCCACCAAGATCATAATCCATTCCTTTAGTAGCATGAAGCATTGTAAGGATATCTGGCTGAGAAGTTCCACCAGAAACTGGTGCTGCTGCCATATCGATACCATCAATACCAGCGTCAAGTGCCGCCATGTAAGCTGCTACTGAAACACCTGCAGTCTCATGAGTATGAAGACGAAGATGTGTTCCATCTGGAACTAATCCACGAGCCATTTTAATTGTCTCGTAAACTTTTTTAGGACTTGAAGTCCCTGAAGCATCTTTGAAACAGATAGAGTCATAAGGAATACCTGAATCTAAAATCTCACGAAGTGTCTTCTCGTAAAAACCAACATCATGAGCGCCATGACATCCTGGAGGTAAATCCATCATCGTAACAACAACTTCATGTTTCAAACCATGATGTGAGATACGTTCACCTGAATACTTCAGGTTTTCAACATCATTGAGTGCATCAAAGTTACGAATAGTAGTTGTACCATGCTTTTTAAACATTTTTGCGTGTAAATCAACAAGTTCACGGGAACCTGTATCAAGCATAACTGTATTTACACCACGAGCAAGTGTTTGAAGGTTTGCATCTGGTCCAACAATTTCACGAAAACGATCCATCATTGTAAATGCATCTTCATTAAGATAGAAGTAAAGTGATTGAAAGCGCGCTCCACCACCAAACTCAAAGTGAGTAATACCTGCTGCTTTTGCTGCTTCAACCGCTGGGAAGAAGTCATCCATAAGAACGCGTCCACCAAAGACTGACTGAAAGCCATCTCTGAATGTTGTATCCATAATATCAATAAATTTCTTTGCCATAAGCCACCTTTAGTTTGTATTTTTGTGATGCATGATTGCGGCAGTAATTGCTGCTATCTTATTGCTATTGCTTTTTGAAGCTGTAGTTTTGGTTGTTTGCGTAGGTTGTGGTTCAGGAAAATATTTTGTAATTATTTTTGCCTGAGCTATCATAGCTCCAATCATAATTATAAGAAACGTCAATACTGTTCCCATTCCTAAAATCATGAACTTAAAACCCTCAACAACGAGGTTTACTTCTTCCATATATTTGCCTTTACATAAGTAATAAGGCATTTTATAACAAAGATGTTTAAAAGATTTTTACTTTCTTACATGCTTTGAAAATATAGCAGACATTGTTACATTTTAGTCTCTATTTTGGTTAATTTTGATAAAGTTCGTATTACAAAACAATAAGACTTATATACAAGTCTGCTTAAGGAACCTAAATGATTGGTGGTATGTACGAACAAGACTTTATGGCATATATAATTTTAGGTCTTATTCTTAATTTTCTTTTCTCAATGCTTTTTGGGCTTTATCTAAGTAAAAATATTGGAATGCAAGAGATGATGATGAGCAAAGGGAATAAAGATCAAGCATGGTGGATGCCTCTCTCTTTGATTATTCCTTTTGCAAAAATGCTTATTACACTCTATCGTGTTGCAATTTTACAAATTTACTTTTTAAACCAAGGTCACACACATAAAGAGTTCTGGATCTATTTAACAAGTGATCAAGAGAGTAATGAAACTCCATAAAGGGCACCTCTAAATGGAGTTCATAGCTCTATCTGACGAATACAATTACGCAAAATAGGATCTTTCCATAAACCTTTTTTCTCAATTTTAGCCTGATTTTCAATACGTCTATATTTAAACTCAATATGCTTATCTTTAAAATGTATTGGCACAATTGCTAAACCTTTTTTTAAAAGCAAAGCCGCATAACTTTTTTTTCCTTGAGCATGAATAATACAATACCCTTTTTTTTTCTCTAAAATATATTGCTGTTGCCTATGAAAATGACCTTGTGCAAAAAATTTATCTTGAGGAAAATTTTCATAATATTTCAATAAAGATTGATGACAAATAGTATTTTTTTGACTTTTATGCAGTAACATCTCAAATGTAACAATTGCGTAAGGTACACATAAATGCTCTGTGTTTTTAATACTAAAATAAAAAAGAGAGTTATTTTTAACCTCTAAAAGTAAGCCAATTTCAGAGGCTTTTAAAGAAAATACAACTGTTAATAAAACTACTAATTGTCTGATATTTACCATTATGAACCTAACTTCTTTCAAGTTTACATGTAAGATATGTTATTATACACTCAATATCTCAAAGGAGTAGAGCATGCTAGATGATCGTTCAAAACTTATTTTAACTCTACTCGGTGGTGTTATTTTTGCAATGCTT
>JAYEPE010000235.1:0-11525 GCA_034723735.1 Campylobacterota bacterium
TATCCCCTACATAGGTAATAAAAGTAAAGTATCAGAAGTTTTAAACAGAAAAATTGGATTATCTCTTAATATGATAACAAATATTGCAGTTGGTCTGCATCTGCCACTTGAGAGCCTGATTCAACTACCTAAAAAGAATATTGCCTAGTGTAATTTTTACTAGGTGTAACTCCACGTTTCATATTTACGATTTCATTTACACGTTGCTTCACTTCGTTCGCAATGACTGTCATTGCGAGAAATGACATGGTGTGGCAATCTTATTTGTATGCAATAATGATGGTGTTATTTCAGGATAAAGCGAGCGTCTAGTTTTTGATTATTGTTATATTGTCGCATCTATACAACTGTAAACCTATGTGTATATGTTAAAATGTACCCATAATAAATTGTCTTTTATGGGTCTTAATGCATTACAATATATACGAACCAAGTCACGAACTAGCTACTATAGTTAGGAAATATTTTGTAATTACAGATGTTAATGTCATAGAGTCTATGCTATTTTTGCCTAATGGTGGAAATTTTTTGATTTTCAATAGAGGAATAAAAGGTTTCACAAAACTACATACTGGTGAAGCTCATGATATTTTACAAGGCTATTCCATAGGTATGAAAGCTAGTAAGGCTAAAAGAATAACTCTTGATAAAAATAATAATTTTAATAATATGCCCCTCCCAATTATATTAGTAGAATTACTCCCTATAGGTTATTATAAACTCTTTCATAAAGATGCCTCGATTCTTACAAAAGGTCATATATCAATAGAAAATGATATTATTGACGTATATTTCAGTAAACTTTATACACACGATACTCTAGAAGAAGAGATAGAGTATTTAAATCGATCACTCAAAGAGATGGATATTGCAAATAATAATATTCATCTCTTAGTTGAAGGTATTGTAGATAGCATAATAAATAAACACCATTTTGAAGTTACAGTAGAAGAGTTGATGCTTGAGTTTAACTATACTAGAAAGACTATGGAAAGGCAATTTAAAAAAACAATTGGTTTAACACCTAAAAATTTTATTTATGTTGCTAAATTTTGTAAAACATTTTTAAAATATGTTGAGGAAGCGAAAAAACTAAAAGATATAGAATATCTTTATAGCGATAATGCTCATTTTAATGTAGTTTTTCAAAATATTACAGGTTTTTCACCAAGTGAACTTTTCAATGATGTTGTCAATCATAATGATATACAAATTTATCAGATGAAACAAACACGTAGTAAATAATCTAAGTTATCCAGATGCATAAAGAAAATACCTTCCTCAAAATCATCACCTTAGCCCCTTTAGTTTTTATCCCACTTATTATAGGTATTGTCTCTGTTGTATTTATAACTATGTACAACACAAATTTTCAAAATAATTTAGAAAAAACAGAAGAGAACTTATATGCTGTAGAGAGAAAAACCGCACAAACAAAAGTCAAAAGCACATCTGACATTATCACTTATCGTAAATCCATTCTTAAAGAAAATCTAAAGCTTCGCGTTAAACAGCGTGTTGAGCTAGCTTATGATATTGCGCAATCTATTTATATACGAAACAGAGCTACAGCCTCGGATGCAGAGATTAAAAATAGTATCAAAGATGCACTTGGAGGGCTAATATGGAACGAGGGAGAGAGTTTTATTTGGATAGTTGACTATCAAGGTATTTTTAATCTCGCGCCAAAGTATTTAAAATCTTATCAAGACACTTCCATTATCGACTTTCAAGATGCTACGGGCAGATTTGTTATTCAAGAAGAGATAGCTATTTGTAAAGAAAAAGGTGAAGGTTTTTTATGGGACACCTTCACTAAACCAAATGGAGATAAAAGCACCCAATACAAACAAGTTGCTTTTGTTAAATCATTTGCTCACTTTGACTGGTATTTAGGCTCTGCCGAATATTTAGATACTGCTAGAAAAAAATCTGATAAAAATTTATTAGTCACACTTAAACACATCGATACAATTAACAGTAATTATATTTTTGTCATTAATACTCAAGGCGATATATTAATGAATAAATCTATTCCTCAGTTTGAAGGGAAAAACATAAGTAGTTTTGACAATCCACTTGTTAAATCTGTTATTAATCACATAAACACCTCACTAAATAATAAAGACAGTGCCTTTATAAAATATAAATGGTTAAATCCATCCAATGATAGTATAGAGATGAAATACTCTTTTGTTCAAAAAATACCTAATACAGACTGGATTATTGGAAGTGGATTTTATCTCTCAGATATTAATAATAAGATATCAAAACAAAAAATAGATATGTATGATCTTATGTATAAAAAATCCAATTCTATTTTATATATTGCATTATTTGTAATATTTATATCCATACTTATAGCTTACTATCTAACGAAAAATCTAAAAGCACATTTTGCTACCTATAAAAAAGATATAAATACTCACAAAAATCAATTATTGCAACTTAATAATACTCTTGAAACTAAGGTTGCACACCGAACAGCTGAACTTGAAAACCTCAAAAATGACTTTGAAAAGTTAGCTACAATTGACACTTTAACAAATATCCATAATCGCTACTCAATAATGAAACTCTTTTCAATAGAGATAAATCGTTCTCATAGATACAACACTCCTTTCTCTATAATAATGCTTGATATCGATTTTTTTAAAAAAGTAAATGACACTTATGGACATGCAGTTGGTGATGATGTTTTAATTTCACTCTCAGATATACTCCAAAAAAACTTACGAGAGATGGATACAGCAGGACGCTACGGAGGAGAAGACTTTATAATTTTATTGCCCAACACTACTCTTAAGGATGCTGAAAATTTTTCGCAGAGATTAAGAAAAAATGTGCAAGAGCATTCATTTGATATAGTAAAACATATTACTGTCAGTCTAGGCTTAGTAGAACTTCATACTGATGAAAATATAGACGAAGTATTTAAAAGAGTGGATGATTTGCTATACAAGTCTAAAAAAAGTGGACGCAACAGAGTGAGTTATTAAAAATATGGACTATAGCCCTTTTTAACTCAGGTTTTATATGCTTATGTTCATTGCAGAATTAGCCGTGCCAACTGTCTCCTTTGTGCTATAATTGCGCCTACAATTTGCTTTATAGCAAGAGTAGTTGTTTAAGTTTAAAGGAGAAAAAATGAGACAATATGAATCATACAAATGTAATAAATGTGGAAATATAATAGAAGTGCAAAATGTAGGTGGCGGAGAATTAGTCTGTTGTGGTGAAGCTATGGAGATGATTACTGAAAATTTAACATTAGTCAACCTTATGAAATCTTTTGCAGGTGAATCACAAGCGAGAAATAAATATGAATATTTTGCTAAAGTTGCTCAAAAAGAGGGATATAGAGATATTGCTGAACATTTTCAAAGAGCAGCCAATAATGAAAAAGTTCATGCTAAACTAGAACTTGCTTTAAACAATAGGATGACAAATAACAGTGAAAATAGTTTTGGAGATACAAAAGCAAATCTTCAAATGGCAATAGATGGTGAATCTTATGAAAATATCACTATGTATCCAGATTTTGCACAAATTGCAAAAGATGAAGGTCATAAAGAAGCTGCAAAATTATTTACAGGTATTGGTAAAATAGAAGTTGAACATGAAAATATGTTTAAAATGCTTTTAGAACGGCTTGAAGCAGATGCTGAATTTGTAAGCGAAAATGAAGAGGAAGCTTGGATTTGTGAAATTTGCGGTCATGTGCATTACGGTAAAAAAGCCTTAAAAGTTTGTCCTGTTTGCAAACATCCTCAAGAGTACCAATCAAGATTAAATTCTAAAAAGTAACAAACGAATAAGAAAACCTTACAAGAACAAGCTACGAAGGATTTAATTTGACGAAACTATTTATCATTATTTTAAGCTTTCTATCTGGAATTGCATCGAGTACACAGGGTTTATTTAATGGTTATTGGAAAGAGAGCATTGATCTTAAGACTATATTATTAGTAAATTCCTTAGTAGTTTTTGCTTCTGTCATTGTTTTTTATTTGATTACTGCTGAAGATGGTTTTAAGTTCTCTTTAGAAAAAATGCAACCTTCTATTCTTGTCGGTGGAGTTTGTGGCTTCTTTGTTATCATGATATTTGCTATCGCTTTTCCTAGCATTGGTGCTACTGCCACTGCACTACTTTTTATCTCTGGTTTACTTATAACCTCACTTTTTTATGATCATATTGGTGCCTTAAATCTCAGTGCTCAGAGTATCTCTTTGCAAAAAGTTTCGGGAATCATTTTAGTTCTTATAGGAACATATATAGCATTAAAGAGTCCTGCATGAGTCTTGTGGGTAAAAATATTATTCGTGTCGATGCTGAGGCAAAGGCCAATGGAACCTTGCGCTACAGTGATGACTTGGACTTTGATGGTCTTCATGGTGCTATCGTTCGCTCTAGCATTGCCTATGGAAATATTCTCTCTATTAACTTTAGTGAAGATTTTGATTTTTCAGATATTGTTATTGTAGATTATCATGACATTGAGGGTAAAAATACTAATATTATTTTAACAGATGATCAGCCATTTTTGGCCGAAACTCAGGTGAGATTTATTGGAGAGCCAATCTTGCTCCTTGCACATCAGAGTAAAAAAAGAGTTTACGAAGCTGTAGAATATATCAACATAGAGTATGAAGTCTTAGAAGCTATTGTAAATCTGCAAGAATCTCGTCACAATATCTATAAAAGCATCCACACTTCTAAGGGTGAGAAGCCTAATACTTCTCATTTAAAAAGTCTCTCTAAATCTTATAGTACACCGCATCAAGAACAACTCTATATGGAGACACAGAGTATGCTTGCGCGTTATCATGATGGTGATATTAAAATTATTGGATCGATGCAGTGCCCCTTTTATGTAGCATCTGCACTAGAACATTTAACGGGTAAAAAAATTGAAGTAGAACAAGCTCCTACAGGAGGCGCTTTTGGCGGAAAAGAAGATTATCCTTCACTCCTTGCTGCCTATGTCTATCTTTTAAGTAAAAAAGCAAAACAAGATATTAAAATATGTTTCACTCGTGCTGAAGATATCGCTTTTACAACCAAACGTCATCCCGCAACACTGCACTACAAAAGCCAATTTGACACTTATGGAAAATTACATGCCTTAGAGATTGAAATTGAGATTGATGGTGGTGCTTATATTACATTAACTCCCGTTGTTTTGGCACGAGCAGTACTCCATGCGGCAGGTTTTTATGACTGTGAATATATTAAAGTTGATGCGCATGCTTTTACTACAAATACCCCTCCCAATGGTGCATTTAGAGGTTTTGGAGCACCACAAGCTATTTTTGGCATTGAACGCCATATGGATGATATTGCTCGGTATCTTGAAATCTCACCGATGCAGGTTCGAGAGATAAATTTGCCAAACAAAAATTCTATCAGTATTACGGGTGCAAAAATCAATGATCACATACGACTTCGAACACTTTTTGGAACAACACGAAACGCAAGTCATTTTGATAAAAAATATGCGATTAAGACACCCTATAAAGGCATTGGAATGGCACTCTTTATGCATGGCGGTGGTTTTACAGGTTCAGGAGAGACACTCTTAGCTTCAGAGGTATGGCTAGAGCTTCATGATGATGCTACAGTAGGTATTAAAATCAGTAGCGTAGAGATGGGTCAAGGTAGTTTGACAGTTCTGCCACAGATAGTAGCAGATGTCCTTCAAATTCCACTCTCTATGATTACTTATCATACTCCAAATACTGCTAAGGTTGCTGATAGTGGCCCTACTGTAGCTTCACGTACGGTGATGATTGTTGGAGAACTTCTTAGTCAAGCTGCTCACTCATTTAAAGAGCTACTCACTCCTTATACAAATCTTTCACAGTATCGTAAAACAGTACAGGAGTATCTCAAAAATAATGATAAAAGGCGTTTTCACGCTAGCTATAAAAAACCTGACAATATTATTTGGGATGAAGAGCATTTTTATGGCAATGGCTATGATGACTACTCTTTAGGATGTTATGTTGCAGAGGTAGAAGTTGACCCCATTGACTATAGAGTACATGTAAGTAATTTTTATGCTTATAATGATGTTGGAAAAGTAATTAATCCTACACTTGCCGAAGGTCAAGTAGAGGGTGGTGTTGCCCAAGGTATTGGTTATGCACTGCTTGAGCGACTCATTTATGAAGATGCTACACTCAAAAGTAGTCGTCTTAGTGATTATACAGTAGCCTTAGCAGCTGATTTACCCAAACTTAAAATCGCTTTTTTAAACAGAGACGATAGTGCGAAAGGTCTCGGTGAGCTTCCGATGGATGGACCTGCCGCAGCTATTGCTAATGCGCTGACTCACGCCCTTAATGTTAGCTTTAATCATTTGCCAATAACCCCTGAAGTTGTGGAGGAACAATGCAGATTACATGTAAGATAAATGATATTGAATACTCTTTTGAATGTGAAGCAGATGAGCGTGCGATAGATATATTAAGAAACTTAGCTTGCCTCTCTGTAAAAGAAGGTTGTGGCGAGGGTGAATGTGGTGCGTGTAGCATATTTTTTAACTCCAAACTAATCAACTCATGCTTACTTCTTGCTCCACAGATGGATACTGCTGATATTATCACCCTAGAAGGATTACAAAAAGAGACTGAAAAAATACGTGAAAACTTTGCTAAAGAAGGTGCGGTTCAGTGTGGTTTTTGTATTCCTGGCTTTGTGATGCGTGCCTATGATTATATCGAACATGACAGCACTAAAGATGAGAGGTATCTCAAAGAATCTTTAGATGGGAATGTATGTCGTTGCACAGGATATCAAAAAATTGTAGATGCCATACTAAAGAGTATGCCATGACCTATACTAAAGCCAAAAATCTTGATGAGGCTTTAACTCTTATGGGTAGCTATAGTGAGCCTATATTAATCTGTGGCAGTACTGATATAGCACTGCAACTTAAAAAGAAAAAAAATGAAAGTCACCTCATTGATATTAGTGCTTTAGACGAATTAGCTTACATCAAAAAAAATACTCATGCCATAGAGATTGGAGCCTTAAGTACAATTAATGATATTTTATATAATCAAGATATACAGACACACTTACCACTACTCAACGCAGTAAGTAACCTTTTTGCCTCCCATCAAATTCGAAACCTTGCCACCATTGGAGGCAATATTGCCAATGCTTCGCCTGTAGCAGATTTAATTGCACCGCTTATAGTACTTAATGCGACACTAACTTTGAGCTCAAAAGAGGGACAAAGAGTCATAAAACTAGAAGATCTCTTTTGTGGCTACAAATGTACAAAACTCAATCATGAAATCATTCACAGTATTCATATTCCAATACAAGAGCATCTTTGGTACTACCGAAAAGTAGGTTCGCGAGAACGTTTAAGTATCTCAAAAGTGAGCTTGGCTATTATTAAAACAGATGATACTTACTATATCAGTGGAGCATCACTTAATCCTTATAGCTCACGCTTTAGACACCTAGAAGCCCTACTCAATCAAAATATATGCAGTGATAATGCTATCAAAGAAGCCTTAGAAAAAGATATTCACCCCTCAGGTTCTTTACGCTCTACAAAAGAGTATCGCAAACATGTCACATTCAATATGATAAAAGAGGCACTTGTAAAGTTTAATGCATCATGAAAGTTATTTTACTTGCTGCTGGTAAATCGAGTCGAACATCAACAATGAAGCAACTTTATCGCGTAGGAGATGAATACCTCATCAATATACAGATTAAAATTCTACACTCTTATGGTTTTGATGTGGGAGTTGTTCTAGGACATCATTACGAAAAAATTTCTAAAATTCTTAACGATAACATCACTTTAATCCATAATGAAAACTATGAAGATGGCATGTTTAGCTCTGTAAAAAAAGCTTTTTACACTTTAGATGATGATGCATTGATATTTTGTCATATTGATCGTCCTATACCTGATTTACTTGTATTTAAACAACTGTTACAAAGTGTTTCTCCTGTCGCCGTTGCTTTTTATAATGGTAAAAAAGCACCCCCTATTTACATCCATTCTTCTCTCAAAGAGCAGTTATTACAATCAAAATATCAACGTCTTGATCATTGGATTGAGACACGAAACAGAGTTGAGTATGTCAATGTAAATGACGCTAAAGTCCATTATAATGCCAATACTGATGAAGAGTTAGCAGCATACTTTAATGTAAAATTTTATGATACAATTTTCAGATGAAAAAAATACTCCTACTTGAAGATGATACACTTCTTGCTCAAACCGTTCAAGAACTTTTAGAAAGTGAAGGCTATAGAGTTGATTGGGCTAGTGATGGAGAAGAAGCGGCTGAGTACTCTTATGATACAAACTATGCTATGTACATCTTTGATGTCAATGTACCTTTAATAGATGGCTTTGAATTACTTGAGTCCTTACGTGAGGCTCGCGATACGACACCCACACTTTTTATCAGCGCACGTGTTGATTTACAAAGTATTGCACATGGTTTTCAATCAGGTGCCTATGATTACATCAAAAAACCTTTTTTTCCTGAAGAACTTCTCATTCGTGTAAACGCTAAAATTGGTATAACTCAAGAGAGTATTTGCTGTGGTGATATGCTTTATAATCCTATCTCTAAAGAGATTCGACGTAATGGAGAACGTGTAGCTTTTGGTGAAGTACAACAACAACTTTTTGAACTTTTTATGCAAGAGAAAGGGCGTATTATTGACCAAGAAGTACTTTTGGAATGTTTAGAAAACCCCTCACCTGCAGCTCTACGAGTTGCACTCACTAAACTGAAACAAAATACTGGACTCAATATAAAAAATATTCGTGGTGTAGGATACACACTTGAGACATGTTGAACTTGAATCATTTTTAAAAAGTTTTGCACTCTTTTTTATCTCCTTAACACTACTTGCTGGAACACTTTTTTACTTTCAGTTTTCAAAAGAGCAAAAAGCGGTTGATGAAGATTTACTAACTCAGATGCGTCTTTGCAGTTTTGATCTTACATGTAAGAGATTTTCAATTGATTTCGTTGAACGTGAGAAGCAAAATCTTTATACTTTGCAATCAGATAAAACATCTTATTACTCATTTTTTCCTATTTCTAAAAGCGAACAGTACCTCTTAAAATTTTCCTATACTCAAGAAAATTATACTCAGGCAGTAAAAAAAATCAGAGATACTCTTATTCGAGAGTTTTTACTTGTTAGCCTTATTATAGGAATTTTATCAACACTTTTTTCTCTCTACGCCCTCTATCCTCTACGCAGTGCTTTACATCTTACTCGTGAGTTTGTTCGTGATATCTTACATGATTTCAATACTCCTTTGGCGGCATTACGGCTTAATGTTGCCATGCTTAAACGTGAAGTGGGTGAAAATACTAAGATTGAACGTATTGAACAAGGTATTGAAACTACACTCTCATTACAAGAAAATCTACGAAGTTATCTTGAAGAGCATGCCCAAAATCCTGAACTTTTTGAGCTACATACTCTTTTAGAATCACAAATTATTTTACTTCAAAAGCTCTACCCTCATATTCATTTTAACTTAGATAATCACCATTTAGAGCTCTTTTGTAATCCTTATGCATTCACCCGTATTATTGACAACCTCCTTAGCAATGCGGCAAAATACAATAAAAAAGAGGGTAAAATAACCTGCATTATCGATACTAAAAAAAAGCAGTTAATAATTTCTGACACAGGACATGGTATTAAAAATCCTGAAAAGATATTTCGTCGTTTTTATAAGGAGCATACTCAAGGAATGGGGATTGGTTTACATATTGTAAAAAAACTATGTGATGAGATGAAAATTCCTATTTATGTTCGTAGCAAGTTAAGAGAAGGTTCACGATTTCACCTTGATCTCTCTAAACTTACACAGCACTAATACTTTTATGTCATACTTCATTAAATAAAGGATATGTGATGAAATATTTTATACTCTTACTTATCATAACATTGAGCACTCTTTATAGTGCTGATATAACACTTGATGAACAGATAACACAGTTACAAAATTCTGATGCCAAAGAGCGTTTTAAGCTAATGAATGCTTTAAAACTACGTATTTCAACCATGAACGCTAATGATCGTAGCCAAGCCATCACACAACTTAAAACACAGATGTTTAAAAATAATAAATCTGCAAATCCTTCTAATATGCAACATCAACAACAGATGTTAGCATCTGATCAAATGCATCAGATGAATAAACACAATCAGTCAAAAGGAATGTCTCAAGGTTCTAAGCAACCTGGTGCTGGAAATAAGCCAGGAAATTCTAAGAAATGATATACTAAATTGATGCGATATCTCTATCTCTTCATCCTACCAATTGTCTTATTTGCTTATAATGATAGCGATATGGATGGAGTAGAAGATGCTTATGACATCTGCCCAAATACATCTTTTTCAGAACTTGTTGATGCAAAGGGGTGTAGTGTACATTCCCTTGTTAGTCTGCATCATTATGATATTATTGCGGGACTCTCTTATGGGCAACGTGATCAATATACACTTCAAGAAAATGACTCCTATACTGCCTCTTTACAACTTGATTATTACTATAAAAACTTCAATCTCCAACTCAACCTCTCCACCTACGGTTTTGAAGAGGAACGAGGCATGAATGACACGATACTTGGAGCATTTTATCAGTACTCACTGACTCAAAATTTCAGCTTACGTCTTGGTGCTTCACTTATTTTGCCTACCTATGAAACAGGTTTAAACAATGAAGCAACTGATTATGCAGGGAGTAGTGAGCTCATCTATACTCTTGATAAGCATTCTTTCTTTGGAGGATTTTCTCATACTTTTGTTAATGATAAGGATGTTGATGACATTATTTATAATGACACAAATAGCTTCTCCTTAGGCTATGCTCACTACTTTTCATCACAATTTTATGCTAGTGGAGCATACTATTATTCTGATAGTATCTATCAGAATATTGCCAGCATTGAAAATGCTTCAGCTTACATGTATTATGGAATAGATGAGCATCTATTTATAACTTTTAGTTACGCTTTAGGGCTAAGTGATTCTGCTAATGATCATTATATTGGACTTAGATTTGGAGTCTATTACTAAAATTTTTAAATATTACAGTCAATGTAATAATAAAGATATCTTTGTGATATATTTTTTGGCTAAAATTTTAAGATTTTTTACACATACTGAGGAATAATAAATGAAAATAAGTATTTTTGGAATGGGATATGTAGGCGCAGTTAGTTCAGCATGTTTTAGTAATGATGGGCATCATATTATTGGTGTTGATGTTGATCGCGTAAAAGTAGAATTGATTAATCAAGGACAATCCCCAATAATTGAAAAAGATTTAGAAAAATTTATTAGTGCAGGTGTTAAGAATAATAGCTTATCAGTGACGCAAGATACCAAAAAAGCTATCATGCAAACAGATCTTTCTGTTATTTGTGTTGGAACACCAAGTCAAATCAATGGGAATTTAGATCTCTCTTATGTTCGTAAAGTTTGTGAAGAGATTGGTAAGGAAATCAAAG